>NZ_JAPVYF010000011.1:0-74085 GCF_041431705.1 Streptococcus sp. 27098_8_74 | reverse complement strand
ACCTCAAGATGAGATTTCCCATGATTTTATATCAGTAAGAGCCCTGAGAGATGATCAGGTTGATAGGTTAGAAGTGAAAGTGTGGTGACACATGTAGCGGACTAATACTAATAGCTCGAGGACTTATCCAAAGAAAGTAACTGAGACATATTGACAACGATTTGGTTTCTTGATACAGTATAGATATTCAATTTTGAGTTGAGAATACTCAGAGTTAAGTGATGATAGCCTAGGAGATACACCTGTTCCCATGCCGAACACAGAAGTTAAGCCCTAGTACGCCTGATGTAGTTGGGGGTTGCCCCTGTTAGATACGGTAGTCGCTTAGCGCAAAGGGAGTTTAGCTCAGCTGGGAGAGCATCTGCCTTACAAGCAGAGGGTCAGCGGTTCGATCCCGTTAACTCCCATTAAGCGGGTGTAGTTTAGTGGTAAAACTACAGCCTTCCAAGCTGTTGTCGCGAGTTCGATTCTCGTCACCCGCTTTATTTGGTAACAAATAACCAAGCATTAGCTTGGGCGCGTAGCTCAGATGGTTAGAGCGCACGCCTGATAAGCGTGAGGTCGGTGGTTCGATTCCACTCGTGCCCATTATATGGTCCGTTGGTCAAGGGGTTAAGACACCGCCTTTTCACGGCGGTAACACGGGTTCGAATCCCGTACGGACTATATTTTATGGAGGATTACCCAAGTCCGGCTGAAGGGAACGGTCTTGAAAACCGTCAGGCGTGTAAAAGCGTGCGTGGGTTCGAATCCCACATCCTCCTTATAATTAACGCGGGATGGAGCAGCTAGGTAGCTCGTCGGGCTCATAACCCGAAGGTCGTAGGTTCAAATCCTGCTCCCGCAATATGGCTCGGTAGCTCAGTTGGTAGAGCAATGGATTGAAGCTCCATGTGTCGGCGGTTCGATTCCGTCTCGCGCCATTTGTTTATATTTTGGAAGGGTAGCGAAGAGGCTAAACGCGGCGGACTGTAAATCCGCTCCTTCGGGTTCGGGGGTTCGAATCCCTCCCCTTCCATAGTTACGGGCATAGTTTAAAGGTAGAACTAAGGTCTCCAAAACCTTCAGTGTGGGTTCAATTCCTACTGCCCGTGTTAGTAAAGTGGCGAATGTGGTGAAGTGGTTAACACATCAGATTGTGGCTCTGACATTCGGGGGTTCGATTCCCCTCATTCGCCTATATTTTTGGGGTATAGCCAAGCGGTAAGGCAAGGGACTTTGACTCCCTCATGCGTTGGTTCGAATCCAGCTACCCCAGTTATACTTTGCCGGCGTGGCGGAATTGGCAGACGCGCTGGACTCAAAATCCAGTGTCCGCAAGGACGTGCCGGTTCGACCCCGGCCGCCGGTATAGTATTAAAGACAAGGTTTTCGGACCTTGTCTTTTTTTCTTTGTTGTAAGTCGAGTTACCAATTTTTTCCATTTTAAAATAAATCATCAAGTTTATTAGCTAATGTTTTCTGTTTGCTAGGGTACAAATGGGAATAAGTATCAATTGTTGTCGTAATAGATGCGTGTCCTAATCTTTCTTTAACAACAAGATAATCTTCCCCTTGATTTATAAGTAATGATGCATGAGAGTGTCTTAAATCATGAATTCTTATTCTCTTTAAATCTTTATCCCTTTCTAGTATTTGCTTAAACTTCTTATCAATCATATTTTTTGTAATAGTTATTGGTGTACTCTGTATTATTTGTAGTTCGTCAGTATTTTTGGTAAATTCCTTAAGTTTTTCTTTTTGTTTTTCTTTCCAATCTTTTAACATTTCTGCTAATTTCTGATTGATTGTAATATTTCTAGTTCCTGAACGTGTTTTTGTTGTATTAATGTAGCTTGTATTATTTACAAAGTATACCGTTTTGGTAACGAAAATTGTATTTGTTAAAAGATTTATATCATTCCAGTTCAATGCGAGTATTTCTCCCATTCTCATCCCAGTAAAGAAAGCAATTACGAAAAACAGGTCATAGCTTATTTCATCATCTTGAATAAGTTCTCTAAATCTCGTGAATTCTTCTATACTCCAAAATTTGATATTAGGCTTCCTAATTGGTAATTTTCTCAGATTCTCAACAGGATTTTTATCAATAAGGGATTTTCTTATACCAGTGTCAAAAATTTTTTTAAGTAGAATTAGAACTTTATTAATTGTATTAAAACTTAAAGTTTCATTTTCATTTTGTTTTTTAGGTTTTGTTTTTAGGTATTCACGAAATTCGAATATATGGTCATACGTTAATTTATTTAAATTTGTATTTTTAAAATATGGTTTAATATGACGCTCATAATTGTTTCTTTGTGTACTTGTATAGCTTATTTTTCTGCCATTTTTCAAATCGTCTTCTTCAAGCAACTGGAATAACATATCTGTTGTTACTACAAAGTCAAATTGTTTTTCCTTTAATTCTACAACTCGAATATGTTGTTCTAGTTCTAGTGCTTCCTTTTTAGATTTTAATCCTTTTCGAATGATACGTATTCTTTTTTGTGTGACTGGGTGGAAACCATTAGAAACATCAACGGTCCATTTACCACTTTTAGTTTTACGAATAGTCATTCATTATGCTTCTTTCTGGAGTTCAATTCCTAGTAGTTCTTCAGCGACACTGGCTGGAATTGTACCAATCCGTTTGTTATCGTAGATGTTAAAACCACGATTTACTAATAGTAATTTGCCAGTATGGATAATCTTTCTTGCAGTTCCTGGAGCAAATCCAAGTTCGATAAGGTCATCTTTTGTTACAGTTTTAATCATGTGATCTCCTTTTCTAATTAGATTAAGTAAGGGGAGGATTAACTCCCCTTGTCTGATACTTATTTTTGTTTTACATCTACTAAATGGATAGCATCCGCCTTGTAATACATTGTCGAACTAATCATAGTAGCTTGTAAATTGTCAAATGTAACTGGTACTTCATCCATTGCTTGGATATAGTCATTATCAACTAAAGCTTCTGGATTGTCTACAGAGACTTGGGTTGATTTCTTTTTGAATTGTCCATCCTTGATTGTTACATTGTATTTCCAACCAATGATTTTATCGGTATTAAAACGTCTTTCGCTACCATCTCGGTTTTTGATAATTTCTCCGTTTGCATCTGCACGGACTTCCGTTTCAAATTTTGGAATGACTTCATCCAATTCAAATTTTGTTCCAATGTTATTAAAATTCCAGTCATTTTGTGAGAGCATTTTTGCCATAGTTAATTTCTCCTTTTGATATTTTCTTTGATTGTAGGGATCAAATCCTCTCTTTTAAAGAGTATTGCCCTTTCTATTAATCCACTTGCTAAATCTGGTGGATATTCCATATTGTTGAGTGCGAGATAGTTAGATTTCTCATACTCATGCAGTAAATTATTGTCGTATAGAAATTTATACGCTTTCAGAATAGCTCCTGAACCTTTATAGGTAAACCATTCTAATTTTTGTTCCAGTTCTGTTTTTGGTTTTGAAATAATGATAGAGACAGGTTTTGAGTGACCTAAAAACTTTTCCCAAGATCTCAAAGGTTTTGAGAAATGACTATCACTATAGAATCTCACTTTTTCTTTGAGATATCCCTTGGTAAAGTTGAGAAGATCTATTTCTGAATGCAACCATTCTTGAATGAAGTAGTGAGCTTTTTCTTTCCTAAGTTCTAACTCAGTTCTTATCCAATTTTCTATATACCGCTTGCTGATACCGAGCTTCTCAGCTCGTTCTAAGCGTTTATCGTAAATTCTAAGTCTTTCATCATCATTGGGTTTTCTCAAATATAAGGTCTGACCGATTGTTTCATCTCCGTAGGTATTGTAGTAGGTGCTTTTTCCATATATAAAGCGTTTCTTCTGACAAATCTTTAGAAGCTGATTAGGAGTGAAATAGGGTGTTTCATTAAAATCATCTATTGCAATATCAATTCGTCTTACTGAAAATTGATTGTAATTGTAGTAGAGGTTGTCCAGAAACTGTCTTTCGGACAGACTATTTGGATCTAATACCTTATCTCTATAGAACTCTAGTGCCTGTCCTGACATGACAAGCATGTAGGACGACTCTTTCGATCCATAGTAGATACGGATATTCCCATAATGAAGCTGGCTATCATAGTTATAGTATTTAAGGCTCCCCTTATTCTCAATAAATAGGTCAAAGTCAAGAAATAGGATATCTTCGATTATTTCTTTTGGCGAAAATTCAGTCTTATCAAACTGAATTTGAATCCAGTCAAATACAGAACGTAAATGCTCCTTTTTTGCCATAGATTTTGATTCAACTTTTTGCCTAATTTTGCCACCCTTGAAATCTCCAAAACCCTTGGTAATACTGAATTCTTTCGATGGTACACCTAACTTGCAGAGGGTGGTGTTACTACACACCCTATCGGTCAAAAATGGTCCGTCCGC
Source organism: Streptococcus sp. 27098_8_74 (assembly GCF_041431705.1). Taxonomy (NCBI): domain Bacteria; kingdom Bacillati; phylum Bacillota; class Bacilli; order Lactobacillales; family Streptococcaceae; genus Streptococcus; species Streptococcus sp. 27098_8_74. Next base: position 69,695 of record NZ_JAPVYF010000011.1, on the reverse strand, counting down.
ATCTACGCTCATTTTCGGCTTTCTGCCTCATGGCTCAGCCGAAAACTCGCTATTAGCCGAACCTATTTTTTGACCTCTTGTTAACAAACCCTAGTAAGCCGGTTTGCATCGACTCTTCAATATCTTGGATTTTCTTTTTTAGGTTGGAATTCTCAATTTTTATCAGTCGCATTTCTCGCTTAAATTCCTGTTTTAAGGCGCTCAGTTCATCGTAGAGCTCATCTATTACTTGGTTTAGGGATTCATGTTCATTGTCTGCTAGACTCCCAAATACGGCTTGTATAGCCTCTTTTAGACCTATTTCAAGTTTTAGTTTAGCTAACTTTTGAAATTGTCTAAGGTCTTCGTCTGTAAAATCATAGGCAACTGTATAACTTAATTGATGAGTTCTGGGATTTCTACTGATAGGAACTTTAATTTTCTTAAATTCCTTGCCACTTATCTCTTTAATCAGTTGAATCCAATTTTTAAGAGTAGAGGTAGAGTTTAGGCCAGAAATTTGATTGACTAACTCTTTATTGGTCATCTTTTTGTGAAACCTCCGAAATTTTCTTGTGCAACTGAAGAGTTTTCTGTGGTATAATTGTTACATAATATGTTTTGATCTTGGAACGAACGGCACATTTGTTTCAAGATTTTTTATTTTGTCGAATCCTACCTCCTTTATTAAAATTTTTTAAATCGACTACTAGTTACATACGCTTTTACCTCCTTTTATGCTATAATATTCTCAATGGAATATTCAATCTCAAAATAAATATTCCTTATGGAATAATTCTATTTTATACCGTTTAGAATATTTTGTCAAGCTAAAATATACGAATAAGAATATCTATAGGAGAATTATGTATACAGAGGATTATAAATTTTCAGAGAGGTTAAAAACTCTCAGAAAATCAAAAAAGTTAACTCAAGTACAAATATCGGAATTAATTGGAGTTCAACAAGGGACATATTCTCGGTGGGAGAATGGAACGTTAGAACCAGGATTAGAATTCGTTGTGAAATTAGCAAATATCTTTGGGACTACTACAGATTATTTGCTGGGACAAAAACCTTATTCAATTATCAGTAGTTTACCTCTAGAACAATTAGATCTTACCAATATTGCAAACTTTTCAAAGGATGAGTTTGATATTTTGAAACATTCAATAGCAGTTTCGGTGGCAAGAAATAAAATAAAGGCAACAGAACTAAAAGATAGAGTTATAGAAAAAAATCAGTTGTCAGAAAAAGATGCAGAACTTTTGAATAAGATTTTTGAAGAAGTTAAAACTTATTGGGAAAATTAGGAGGACGCTAGTCTTCAAAATTCCCTCCCAAAATGTGTCCAAAATATTGACAGAATTCTAGCTTTTCATTATAGTTCTTATGGAACTTTTTTTCTACAACAAAATAGGCTCCATAATATCCATAGGGGATTTACCCACTACAAATAGTATAGAGCCGGTTTTATTAATGTCCTGCATTTCCTAATAAGTTAACCATGACAACACCAATGATAATCAAAATTAAACCGATAATGCTATAAACATTTAGTGTTTCTTTGAAAATCATTACTGCGATAGAGGCTGTCAAAACTAAACCGACAGCTGACCATGTTGCATAAGCTATTCCTAAAGGAATTTTTTGCATTGCTAGTGAGAGGAAATAGAAACAAACGCCATAGCTAAGTAGGGCAGAAACGGTTGGAATAGGCTTTGTAAAACCGTCTGATAATTTCAAAAGGTTAGTTCCCAATATCTCTCCTACAATGGCGATAAAAAGATAAAAGTATGACATGTCTATAACCTCCTATATGTCATGTTTTTGCTCTAAGAGCTATTATAGCTATCCGTTTTTTATAAATCTTGGCACAAGTCATGAGAATTTGTAGTAAAACTGTGGCAGACACTTTTTCAGAACCAATAGCTGATAAGTTTAGTATATCATAAGATAAATTTTAAAAAAAGTCTTGATTTATTTCAATGTCTTGCGTGGTCTCGATTTTACTGGTAAAATTACTTTTAAGAACTTTAAAAAAGAGGTTTCTATATTTGACAAAACAATGACTTGTTGTCCCGAATGTGGGCATCCTTTGGAGAAAAAATTTTTAAAAGATGAGGGAGATATTCCTTATTGTTCACAATGTGCGAGTTTTCGTTTTCCAGTCTTTAATACAGCAATTAGTGCGATTTTATTTAATGAAAAACATGATAAGATTCTCTTGATTAAGCAATATGACATGGCTGAGCATATTTTGCTAGCTGGTTATGTGTCTAATGATATTCACAACCAATTTCTACAATCATTAAAGGCAATTAATTTAGCCTCTCTTATTACGGATATGGGTAATAAAATTGCACAAAACTAGTCCAAAACTCTTTTTAATAAGGAGTATACTTTCTAGCATTTTATAGTTACTAAAAAGTATCTAAACTTTGGAAGTGATACTAAGTTTTAAAAAATATTATGGAAAAAAAGCTTATAAAATCAATATTTCTGAGATTTAAAACTAATAATATTAGACTCAAAATCTAAAAGAAAAATATTAGAGTCATTTATACAAAAACTAGATCTAATTTATGTTTAGTTTGTTAATATTCCATATACCTCAAATAATCGTACAAGTGTCTTGAATACCTCTGGATGAATATAACCTGTTGGGACATATCGTCTATTCTCTGATGATGCTCTTAGAACGATAAGGTATGGAGTGTTACCAAAAAGTTACTAAAATTTGAAAAATGAGTCTATTTTGCAAGATTTAAAAGGCTTAAAGCCCTATTAAATCAAGGTTGTAAGATTTAAATAATGGAGTTATGGAACTCAAAATCCAGTGTCCGCAAGGACGTGCCGGTTCGACCCCGGCCGCCGGTATAAGTTACACTCCTTTAGGAGTGTTTTTTTGTCTATAGGAGTTTAATTTTTATGTCTGATAAATTTCAGCTTCTCTTAAAGCAAATTCGTTTTCCTGAGGAACACGATGCTTTTAAAGAAATTAAAGATGGTTCTATCGAAACAGTAAAACTATTTAAATCAAAACGGCAGTGGTTTTTTGTTTTTTCTTTTCCTAGTGTTCTTTCTTATGAGTCTTTTGTGCTTTTTGATAGTTTACTTCATTCTTCCTTCAATTCTTTAGGTGCCAAAGCTTCTTTTGAGATTCGTTTATTTTCTACTTCTTGCGATGATTCTTTACTTGAAGATTATTTTTCATATGCCTTAGATAGTTTAAAAGTTTCTCACTTTTCTATTTATTCTTTATTCTCAAATCTAAAGGTTGAAATTTCAAATAATAGTATTTGTGTTAAGGCTCCAGCGCATATTATTAAAGAAAATTTACAGGATAGATTTATTTCTTTGATTTCTAAATCTCTTTCTCAAGTTGGTTTATCTGACGTATCAATTTCTGTTCTTGAAGATAAGGAAGCGTCATCTTCTTTAGAAGAGGCTTACGAAACAAACAAGGTTTCTTTACAAGAACAAGCTGAATCTCAGGCAAGACAGGCTCTTCAATCTATTCTTGAGAGTGCTCCAACACCGAAACCTGTGAACGAACCGGACCAAAATTTTGCTGAGAAACAAAGTCAACGTCAAGCTAGTTTTGATAAGGCTGAAATAACGCCAATGGTTGATATTAATTCTGAAGAGAATCGTGTTGTTTTTGAAGGATATATTTTTGATGTAGAGCAACGCGAAACTAAGACGGGTCGAATTATTATTAATTTCAAGGTAACTGATTATACCTCTAGTTTTGCAATGCAGCGCTGGGTCAAAGATAGTGATGAGCTTGCTAAGTTCGATATGATAAAAAAGGGGAACTGGGTAAGAGTTCGCGGTCGTATTGAGAATAATCCTTTCACTCATAGCCTGACAATGAATGTACAAGATATCAAAGAGATTTCGCACACACCTCGCAAGGATTTGATGCCTGAGGGACAAAAGCGTGTGGAATTTCATGCACATACTAACATGTCGACTATGGATGCCATGCCAACTGTGGAAGAGCTTATTGACACTGCTGCTTCTTGGGGGCATCCAGCTGTTGCTATAACTGATCACGCTAATGTTCAGAGTTTTCCTCATGGCTACCATAGGGCTAAGAAAGCTGGTATTAAAGCTATTTTTGGTCTTGAAGCCAATCTTGTTGAGGATAAAGTTCCTATTGTTTATAATTCCCAGAATTTGGAATTAAAAGAAGCAACTTATGTTGTATTTGACGTTGAGACAACGGGCTTGTCTGCTGTTCATAATGATTTGATTCAGATTGCGGCATCAAAAATGCATAAAGGTAATATTATTGAGCAATTTGATGAATTTATAGACCCAGGGCATCCTCTTTCTGCTTTTACTACTGAGTTGACAGGTATTACTGATAATCATGTAAAAGGTGCTAAACCTTTAGTCCAAGTTTTACAGGAGTTTCAAGAATTCTGTCAAGGAACTGTGCTAGTAGCCCATAATGCGACCTTTGACGTTGGTTTTATGAATGCCAATTATGAAAGACATCAGTTACCAACAATTTCACAACCAGTTATTGATACTTTAGAATTTGCACGAAATCTTTATCCTGAGTATAAGCGTCATGGTTTGGGTCCTTTGACGAAGCGGTTTGGTGTGGCTTTAGATCACCACCACATGGCCAATTATGATGCGGAAGCAACGGGCCGTTTGTTGTTTATCTTCATAAAAGATGTGTTTGATAAGCACGGTTTGACTAATTTGGAACAGTTGAACACGGATTTGGTTTCTGAAGATTCGTATAAAAAGTCTCGTGTTAAACATGCGACGCTGTATGTTCAGAATCAAACTGGCTTGAAGAATATCTTTAAGTTGGTAAGTTTATCAAATGTCTCATACTTTGAGGGGGTAGCACGTATTCCTCGTACGGTCTTAGATGAGTATCGTGAGGGAATCATTGTAGGTTCTGCTTGTGCTGATGGTGAGGTTTTTGATACGCTTCTGTCTCATGGTATTGACAAGGCAGTTGAAGTTGCTAAATATTATGACTTTATTGAAGTTATGCCACCAGCGATTTATGCACCATTGATTGCGAAGGACTTAATTAAGGATGAGGTGGCTATAGAACAACTGATTCGAGATTTGATTGAAGTTGCTAATCGTCTGGACAAGCCTGTGCTTGCTACAGGAAATGTACATTATATCAATCCTGAGGATGCGATTTATCGTGAAATCATTGTTCGTGCTTTGGGACAAGGAGCAATGATTAATAGGCCAATCGGTAAGGGAGAAAATGCGAAACCTGCTCCTTTACCTGAAGCGCATTTTAGAACAACGAATGAGATGCTAGATGACTTTGCCTTTTTGGGAAAAGACTTAGCCTATGAAATTGTTGTAACTAATACGCAGGCTATGGCAGACCAAATTGAAGAGGTCGAGGTTGTCAAAAAAGACTTGTACACACCTTTCATTGATCGTGCGGAAGAACAGGTTGCGGAGATGACATATGCTAGAGCGTTTGAGCTCTATGGTAATCCTTTGCCTGATATTATTGATCTGCGAATTGAGAAAGAGTTGTCCTCAATTCTTGGTAATGGTTTTGCCGTAATTTACCTGGCTTCGCAGATGTTGGTTAACCGTTCAAATGAACGTGGGTACCTAGTTGGTTCGCGTGGATCTGTCGGTTCTAGTTTTGTTGCGACGATGATTGGAATTACTGAGGTTAATCCGATGCCGCCACACTATTTATGTCCTAAATGTCAACACTCGGAGTTCATTACAGATGGTTCTTATGGATCTGGCTTCGATTTGCCTGATAAGGAGTGTTCGGAATGTGGAACGGAGTATAAAAAAGATGGTCAGGATATTCCTTTCGAGACTTTCCTAGGTTTTGATGGGGATAAGGTTCCGGATATCGATTTGAACTTTTCCGGTGATGATCAACCATCAGCCCACTTGGATGTTCGTGATATTTTTGGAGAGCAATATGCTTTTCGTGCTGGAACAGTAGGTACTGTTGCAGATCGGACGGCTTATGGTTTTGTCAAAGGTTACGAACGTGACTACAATAAGTTTTACCGTGATGCCGAGGTCGATCGTCTGGCCATGGGGGCCGCTGGGGTTAAGCGAAACACAGGTCAGCACCCGGGTGGTATTGTTGTTATTCCAAATTATATGGATGTCTATGATTTCACACCTGTTCAATATCCGGCTGATGATGTAACGGCTGCCTGGCAGACGACTCACTTTAATTTCCACGATATCGATGAGAACGTGTTGAAGCTTGATATTCTGGGACATGATGATCCGACTATGATTCGTAAGTTGCAGGATTTATCAGGAATCGATCCAAAAGATATTCGAGCAGATGATCCAGATGTAATGAAACTTTTTTCAGGGACTGATATTTTAGGGGTAACACCTGAACAGATTGGGACACCAACGGGAATGTTGGGAATCCCTGAGTTTGGGACTAACTTTGTTCGTGGTATGGTCGACGAGACGCATCCGACGACCTTTGCGGAACTCTTACAGTTATCTGGTTTGTCCCACGGAACAGACGTTTGGTTAGGTAATGCACAAGATTTGATTAAGGAAGGTATCGCCACTCTGAAAACAGTTATCGGTTGTCGTGATGATATCATGGTATACCTAATGCATGCGGGATTAGATCCTAAGATGGCCTTCACAATCATGGAACGTGTGCGTAAGGGGATGTGGTTGAAGATTTCCGAAGAAGAGCGTAATTGCTATATTCAAGCTATGCGTGAAAATAATGTTCCAGACTGGTACATTGAATCTTGTGGTAAAATCAAATACATGTTCCCTAAAGCCCATGCGGCAGCCTACGTTATGATGGCCCTACGTGTAGCTTATTTCAAAGTGCACCATCCTATTTATTACTATTGTGCCTACTTCTCGATTCGAGCTAAAGCATTTGAGCTTAAGACGATGTCTGCGGGTCTTGATGCTGTTAAAGCTCGAATGGAAGATATTAAGGAGAAGCGCCAACGAAATGAAGCGACTAATGTTGAAAATGACTTATTTACGACGCTTGAAATTGTCAATGAAATGTTAGAACGTGGCTTTACCTTTGGTCAGTTGGATCTTTATAAGAGTCAGGCAACTGAATTTTTGATTGAAGGAGATACCTTGATTCCACCGTTTATTGCACTTGAAGGTTTGGGTGAGAATGTTGCTAAGCAAGTGGTTGCTGCGCGTGAAGAAGGGGAGTTCCTTTCCAAGACAGAATTGCGTAAACGAGGAGGCCTATCATCAACCTTGGTTGAAAAATTGGATGAAATGGGAATCCTAGGAAATATGCCAGAAGATAATCAATTAAGTCTTTTTGATGATTTCTTTTAATGGCTGAAGAGAATTGTCATCAACTTTGAGAGAATGGAGTCAGTCTCCGTTCTCTTTTTGTTTAGGGGGCTGCATGTGATGCTAAAAAGCCAAAGCTGAGAGGAAACCTTTTTCTTCGTCTTATGGTATACTGATAGAAAATTATAGTTTCAAGGAGTTAATCATGGTTTTACCAAATTTTAAAGAAAATCTTGAGAAATATGCTAAATTACTGGTTGCTAATGGGATTAATGTGCAACCTGGTCACACAGTGGCTTTGAGCATTGATGTAGAACAAGCAGAGCTAGCACACCTCTTAGTTAAAGAAGCCTATGCTCTAGGAGCAGCTGAGGTAATCGTTCAATGGTCAGATGATATTATTAATCGCGAGCGCTTCTTGCATGCTGATATGGACCGCATCGAAGAGGTTCCTGCCTATAAAAAAGCTGAGATGGAATATTTGTTGGCCAAGAAGGCAAGTCGCTTAGGTGTTCGTTCATCAGATCCAGGTGCCCTTAATGGTGTAGCTCCTGAACGTTTATCTGCTCATGCTAAAGCTACTGGAGTGGCTTTTAAACCTATGCAGGTGGCAACTCAGTCTAATAAGGTTAGTTGGACTGTAGCTGCTGCAGCTGGTAAGGAATGGGCTAAGAAGGTCTTTCCCGATGCTGCGAGTGATGAGGAAGCTGTAGATTTACTTTGGGACCAAATTTTCAAGACTTGTCGTGTCTATGAAGAGGACCCTGTACGTGCTTGGAAGGAACATGCTGATCGCTTGGATGCTAAAGCACGCCTACTCAATGAAGCACAATTCTCAGCCTTACACTATCAAGCACCTGGAACAGATTTGACTCTAGGATTGCCTAAAAACCATGTTTGGGAGTCTGCAGGTGCCATTAATGCGCAAGGTGAAGGTTTCCTTCCTAATATGCCAACAGAAGAGGTCTTTACGGCACCAGATTTTCGTCGTGCAGATGGTTATGTCTCAAGCACAAAGCCTCTAAGCTACAATGGTAATATTATTGAGGGAATCAAGGTAACCTTCAAAGATGGTGAAATTGTAGATATCACAGCGGACCAAGGTGATGAAGTGATGAAGAATCTCGTCTTCAACAATAATGGGGCGCGTGCTCTAGGTGAATGTGCTTTGGTACCAGATCCAAGTCCTATTTCACAGTCAGGCATCACTTTCTTTAACACTCTTTTTGATGAGAATGCATCCAACCACCTAGCTATTGGAGCAGCCTATGCTACCAGTGTTGAGGGAGGGGCAGACATGACAGAAGAGGAGCTTAAGGAAGCTGGTCTTAATCGTTCTGATGTACACGTAGACTTTATGATTGGTTCAAATCAAATGGATATTGATGGTATCCGCCAAGATGGTAGTCGTGTACCGATCTTCCGAAATGGGGATTGGGTAATCTAAGTATGAGGGAGAATTTATCATGATTGGAAGTATGATAGTTGGTTTTCTAATTGGCCTTATTGCCTCTGCTATATCAAATAGGGGTGAACATATGGGCTGTATTGGTAAGACCTTTGTTGGATGGCTAGGTGCTTTTGTTGGTCAGCTTCTTTTTGGAAATTGGGGACCGATGCTAGCAGATACTGCTATCGTTCCTTCAGTACTAGGTGCTGTTATCTTATTAGCCCTTTTTTGGAATCGTAATAGTTAGAAATGAAAGAGTTCTGAGGTATTGGTTAGATATCTAAGGACTCTTTTTTCTTATTTTTTCATTTTCATATACCACTTTTAGAAAAACTGTGGTAGAGTAATAAAAACAGCATCTATTTGGAAAGGACTAGAAATGAGTGACTTAGATAAAAACATGGCTGTAAAAAGTATGGTAGTTATGCGTAAGGCTTTTCGTACCATCGATGCCAAGGTTTCTGAGACCTTTAAAGAATTTAATTTGACACCAACTCAATTTGGAGTCATGGACGTGCTTAATGCTAAAGGACGTATGAAAATTGGCGAATTAATTGACTGCATGCTTGCCACCTCCGGGAATATGACTGTCGTCATTAAAAATATGGAGAAAAAAGGTTGGTTGACGCGAGAAGCCTGCCAAACAGATAAGCGTGCTTTCGAGGTTGATTTGACGGATGAGGGCCGTCGTATTATTCAAGCAGCAATCCCGCCACATCAACGAGCTATTGAGGAGACTTTTTCCGTTCTGACACCTGAAGAGCAGGCACAGTTGGTAGAGCTCCTGAAAAAATTTAAGAATGTCTGAGCATATTTCTTTATATTTCTAATGGAATTATATATATTACTATGTAGTAGTAAAAATCAATTATTAGAAATACAAAGGAAACGTATCATGAAAAACATTTTATTTATCGTTGGATCTCTTCGCAAGGGATCATTTAACCACCAATTAGCAGAAGAAGCTGAGAAAATGTTAGCTGGTAAAGCTAATGTTTCTTATCTTGACTATAGTCAAGTACCTGTTTTTAATCAGGATTTAGAAAGTCCAGTTCTTCCAGTTTTGGCAGAAGTTCGAGAACAGGTCTTGGCAGCAGACGCAATTTGGATTTTCTCACCGGTTTATAATTTCTCAATTCCTGGGCCAGTGAAAAATTTGCTTGACTGGTTGAGCCGTGCCCTTGACCTATCAGATCCTTCAGGGCCATCAGCTCTTCAAGATAAGATTGTAACCGTGTCATCAGTTGCTAATGGTGGTCACAATCAACTTTTTGATGCCTACAAAGACTTGTTACCATTTATCCGTACCCAAGTGGTTGGTGATTTTACAGCGACACGTGTAAATGATACAGCCTGGGCAGATGGGAAATTCCTAGCAACTGAAGAAGTTCTTGAAAGCCTTCAGAATCAAGCGGAAGCTTTGATTGAAGCGATTAAATAAGAATAATGAATACCCGAGGTTTCTAGCTTCGGGTATTTTTATATGCAATAATGAAAAAAAGACACCCTAAGGTGTCTTCGTATTATGAAGGCGGTAGACGGATTTGAACCGACGATCAAGCTTTTGCAGAGCCGTGCCTTACCACTTGGCTATACCGCCATAACAGATACCATTCTATCGAAAAAAAAAAGATTCGTCAAGTCTCTTTCATCAAATTGACTGGTTGATTATTCAAACTGCCTATTTACAAGAAACATAAAGAGGTTGAAAGACATTCAACCTCTTCATATTAATTATAACTGTTGAAGATAGATTACTAACACGCAAGTGTTGATTATTGTCTAATCAAGTAATCAAATGCTCCGATAGCAGCTGTAGCACCAGACCCCATGGAGATAATGATTTGCTTGTAGGCACTATCTGTACAGTCACCTGCAGCAAAAATACCAGGGATATTTGTTGAACCAAATTTATCAACGATAATTTCTTGGCGCTCATTGAGTTCAATACCACTATCTTTGAGCCAAGCAGTATTTGGTACAAGACCAATTTGAACAAAGACACCTTCAAGATCAAGATGTTTTTCTTCGTTTGTATCACGCTCAACGTAATTCAAACCAGTTACATGATCTTGACCAACAATTTCTTTGGTTGCAACGTTCTTAAGAATGGTTAGATTATCAGTTTTAGCAGCTCGTTCTTGTAAGACTTGATCTGCCTTTAATTCAGGTAAGAACTCTAAGACCGTAACATGTTTAGTAATGCCAGCTAAATCTAAAGCCGCTTCCAAACCTGAGTTACCACCACCGATAACTGCAACATTCTTCCCTTCAAATAGTGGACCATCACAGTGTGGGCAGTAAGTAACACCTTTATTGCGGAATTCTTCCTCGCCAGGAACGTTGATATTACGCCATTTGGCTCCGAGAGCCAGGATGGCAGTTTTGGATTTTAAAACGGCACCGTTAGCCAGTGTCACTTCAATAAGTTCTTTCTTTTCGATGCCAGTAGCTAATTGACTTTTGATGATATCAACATCATAAGATTTCGTATGCTCTTCAACTTGGGCCATTAACTTAGGACCTTCTGTATATAGCGTACCAATCATGTTCTCAATGCCGACTGTCTCGATAACTTGTCCACCAAAGGTTTCTGCTAAAAGACCAGTTTTTAAACCTTTACGGGCAGCATAGATGGCCGCACTGTTTCCAGCAGGGCCACCACCAATAACCAAAACATCATAGACACCTTTATCAGCGAAAGCATCAGCATCAAGTGGTCCGTCCAATTTTTCTACAAGCTGTTCAATGGTTGCACGACCAGATGTAAATTCTTCTTGGTCTTTGTAAACCGTAGGAACAGACATGATACCTTTAGCTTTGACCTCATCCTGATACATCCCACCTTCAATCATGGTGTGAGTGATATTTGGGTTCAAAACAGCCATTATATTAAAGGCTTGAACAACGTCTGGACAATTGTGACATGTTAATGAAACATAAGTCTCTAAATCGATGGTTTTATCAATCTTCTTGATACGTTCGATAGTGTCCTTATCAACTTTAGGTGGACGACCAGAAACTTGCAAGAGAGCTAAAATGAAAGATGTGAATTCGTGGCCCATTGGTAAGCCTGAGAAAATAACACGACTTTTTTGCCCTTTTTGTGTAATACCAAAACTAGGTTGACGTTTTAAATGTGTTGATTCAAGACTAATACGGTCAGACATAGCGGCAATCTCGTCTAGAAATTCTTTTACTTTTCGAGAATTATCGTCATCCCCTAAATCCGTTTGTAATACAATATCAGATTCTAGTAAATTTAAATATTGTGCTAATTGCGTCTTGATTTCTTTATCTAAGACCATGGATACCCCCTGGTTGTTAAATTTTACCTACAAGATCTAAGCTAGGAGTAAGTGTTTCAGCTCCTTCTTTCCATTTGGCTGGACAAACTTCACCTGGATGTTGGCGAATATATTGAGCAGCACGGACTTTATCAATAAGAGTGCTTGCATCCCGTCCGATACCGTCAGCGTTAATTTCCATCATTTGGATAACGCCATCTGGATCAATGATGAATGTACCACGTTGTGCGAGACCATCTTGCCCAAGAACATCAAAGCCTTGTGAGATGTGGTGTGAAGGATCTCCAATCATAGGATAAGTAATAGTTCCAACAACATCTGAGTCATCATGCCAAGCTTTGTGAACAAAGTGAGTGTCAGTAGAGACAGAGTAAACCTCTACACCAAGAGATTTAAGAGCTTCATATTGTTCTTGAAGGTCACCGAGTTCAGTTGGGCAGACAAATGAAAAATCTGCAGGGTAGAAGCAGAAAACAGCCCATTTTCCCTTAATATCTTCATCTGTAACAGTAATGAATTCCCCGTTGTGGTAAGCTTGTGCTGAAAATTCAATAATTTCTTTTCCGACTAATGACAAAATAATGTCCTCCTCTATTTTTGATAGCCTAATTATAAACAAAATACTTATCAACCTCAAAGAAAACGATTGCAATTTCAATACGGGTGAATTTTTTCTAATGGTCAGACTGATTTTAGAGCTTGTCAAATGTCACTTTTTTTGATAAACTACTATAGTTGCGTAAAGTGACAAATACTCATTCTAAGCCGATTGTGGTCTTGTTGCCGCAGGGTGGGACTGCAAGTCTAAAGCTTAGAAGAGGAAAAAACAATTTTTAAGGAGAAATACTCATGGCAGTAATTTCAATGAAACAACTTCTTGAGGCTGGTGTTCACTTCGGTCACCAAACTCGTCGCTGGAATCCTAAGATGGCTAAGTACATCTTCACAGAACGTAACGGGATCCACGTTATCGACTTGCAACAAACTGTAAAAATGGCTGATACAGCTTACGAATTCGTTCGTGAAGCAGCAGCTAACGATGCAGTAATCTTGTTCGTTGGTACTAAAAAACAAGCAGCTGAAGCAGTAGCTGAAGAAGCAACTCGTGCTGGTCAATACTACATCAACCACCGTTGGTTGGGTGGTACTCTTACAAACTGGGATACTATCCAAAAACGTATCGCTCGTTTGAAAGAAATCAAACAAATGGAAGCTGATGGAACTTTCGAAGTTCTTCCTAAGAAAGAAGTTGCACTTCTTAACAAACAACGTGCACGTCTTGAAAAATTCTTGGGTGGTATCGAAGATATGCCTCGCATTCCAGATGTAATCTACATCGTTGACCCACACAAAGAACAAATCGCTGTGAAAGAAGCTAAAAAACTTGGTATCCCAGTTGTAGCGATGGTTGATACAAACGCTGATCCAGATGAGATTGATGTAATCATCCCAGCTAACGATGACGCTATCCGTGCCGTTAAATTGATCACTTCAAAAATGGCTGATGCTATCATCGAAGGTAACCAAGGTGAAGATGCTTCTGCAGATTTCCAAGAAGCAGCTGCAGCTGATTCAATCGAAGAAATCGTTGAAGTTGTCGAAGGTGACAACAACTAATCTTTAAGATTGGTTTGGGCTCAATGCCCACTAAAGATACGACAAACACCTAAGGGGCGGGGCTCAGCCCTGCCCCTTAGTTTGATAAAATAAATTTGGAGAAAAACAAAATGGCAGAAATTACAGCTAAACTTGTTAAAGAATTGCGTGAAAAATCTGGTGCTGGTGTCATGGACGCTAAAAAAGCATTGGTTGAAGTTGAAGGTGATATCGAAAAAGCAATTGAATTGCTTCGCGAAAAAGGTATGGCTAAAGCAGCTAAGAAAGCTGACCGTGTTGCAGCTGAAGGTTTGACTGGTGTTTACGTTAACGGTAACGTTGCAGCAGTTGTTGAAGTTAACGCTGAAACTGACTTCGTTGCGAAGAACGCTCAATTCGTTGAGTTGGTAAACGAAACAGCTAAAGTAATTGCTGAAGGTAAACCAGCTAACAACGAAGAAGCACTTGCATTGACTATGCCTTCAGGTGAAACTCTTGAAGCTGCATACGTAACTGCTACAGCTACTATCGGTGAAAAGATTTCATTCCGTCGTTTTGCAGTTGTTGAGAAAACTGATGCACAACACTTCGGAGCTTACCAACACAACGGTGGACGTATCGGTGTTGTTTCAGTTATCGAAGGTGGAGATGATGCTCTTGCAAAACAAATCTCAATGCACATCGCAGCGATGAAACCAACTGTTCTTTCATACACTGAATTGGACGAACAATTTGTTAAAGATGAATTGGCACAACTTAACCACGCTATCGATCAAGATAACGAAAGCCGTGCTATGGTTAACAAACCAGCTCTTCCACACCTTAAATATGGTTCTAAAGCTCAATTGACTGATGCTGTTCTTGCTCAAGCTGAAGAAGATATCAAAGCTGAGTTGGCTGCTGAAGGTAAACCAGAAAAAATCTGGGATAAAATCATCCCAGGTAAAATGGACCGCTTCTTGCTTGACAACACTAAAGTTGACCAAGCATACACACTTCTTGCTCAAGTTTACATCATGGACGACAGCAAAACAGTTGAAGCTTACCTTGAATCAGTAAACGCTTCAGTAGTAGAATTCGTTCGCTTTGAAGTTGGTGAAGGTATCGAAAAAGCATCTAACGACTTTGAATCAGAAGTTGCAGCTACAATGGCAGCAGCTCTTAACAACTAATTCTAGTTGCTAGATAAAAAGAAAAGAAGTTACGTGAATGAATCGTAACTTCTTTTTTGTTGCTATTAAAAAAACGTCTGAGCATGCCCCAGACGTTGAAAAAAGTAATTAATGAGCGAAGGTATTTACACCAAGTAGAAGAGAGAGTGTTCCCATGATGATACCTGCAAGGATAACCCCAAGCATAACAGCAATAACACTACGTTTAAAGTCCCAATCTAGGATAGATGCTGCTAGGGTACCAGTCCAAGCTCCTGTTCCTGGAAGCGGAATTCCCACAAAAAGTAGAAGGGCCCAGAAGACACCCTTATCTCCAGCAGCTTTTTCAAGTTTTTGGCCACCACTGTGACCTTTTTTAAGACACCAGGTAAAGAAGCCACCAATTAGAGGTTTATCTGCCCCCCATTCGAGGACACGGCGGGCGAAGAAGAAGATAATTGGAACTGGAATCATGTTCCCAATGACACAAAGAATTAGGGCTTGCCACCAAGGGATACCTGAGGCGATAGCAACAGGAACGGCTCCACGGAGCTCAACCAAAGGAATCATAGAGATTAAGAGTGCAATGATGTATTTCATGAGTAACCTTTCATAGGGGAATAAAATAAGAGATAAGACTCAAAATGACATGAGCTTTATCGAGAGTGATAAGACTAATACTACTGCGAAAGTGCTAAAAAGTACTTGTTGGATTAGGTGGGTCTCAGCCTATCAAAGTAGATAGAAAATTTGAATCAAACACCTTAAGTTACCTAATATTTCAGTCTTATTTATTGTATCTTATATGGTCTCTAATGACAACTTTAAAAAGCTTTTTGAGGGTATAGTTTCCCATGAGCTGACATTTTTGGTATAATAATAGTCAGTTATAGTCAAATTAGACTGGAGGAATTAAGATGGCAAGAAATACATCAGATAGTATAGAAGAATATATTAAAGAATTGCTGGGCCAGTCTGGAATTGCTGAGATTCAACGCTCGAACTTAGCAGATACTTTTCAAGTTGTACCGAGTCAGATTAACTATGTTATTAAGACTCGTTTTACAGAAAGTCGTGGTTATATTGTTGAGAGTAAACGTGGAGGTGGCGGTTATATTCGTATCGTCAAGGTCAGATTCTCCGACAAGCACCACATGATTAATGATTTGCTTCAGAACTTGGCAGATAAGCTCAGCGAGCAGGTATTTACAGACTTGATTCAGTTGCTTTTTGATGAAAAAATCATCACTGAACGTGAGGGAAATTTGATTTTAGCAACTGCTAGTGATGATGTTTTAGGCGAAGATGCGGCTGCTATTCGTTCGCGTATTCTACGCTCGCTATTACTTAGATTGGATAGAAAAGGAAATTAGATGACGACATATTCAAGAAAAATGCAGGCTATTTTCCATCGTGCTCAGCTTGAGGCAGAGCGTTTTGGAAGTCCTTTCTTGGAGACTTGGCATGTGCTTCTGGCTATGGTTGAGGTTCCAGGATCTGTAGCCTACCTAACATTTACTGATTTTGAGGACCGTATTCGTGCGGAAGAGATTGAGACCGCTGCTGTACTAGCGATGGAGAAAAGTCCAAAAGACTTGTCTGAATCAGATGTTATCGATTTACGTGCACAGTCGCATGCTTTAGAGGCTATGTTGCAAGAGGCAGAGGGAATTGCTGGTGTGACTGGTGCTGTAGAGGTAGGTTCTGAACATGTATTGATGGCCTTCCTTCTTCATAAGGATTTGATGGTTTGTCGTCTCCTTGAAGTTGCTGGTTTTCAATATAAGGATGACAGCGATAAGCCTCGCATTATCGATTTACGACGTTCTTTGGAGCGTTACGCAGGTCTTAGTAAGCAAGATTTGAAGGCCATTCATGACCTTCGTAAGCCTAAAAAGTCAAAGGCATCAGGGAATTTTGCTAATATGATGCAGCCTCCTCAATCTTCTACTGGGGAACTGTCAGATTATACCAAGGACTTAACGGCAGTAGCCGAGTCAGGTGCTCTTGATCCTGTTATTGGACGTGAGAAAGAAATTTCACGCATGATTCAGGTTTTGAGTCGTAAAACGAAGAATAACCCAGTTCTTGTGGGTGAAGCAGGTGTTGGTAAAACGGCACTTGCGCTTGGCTTGGCACAACGTATTGCTTCAGGCGAAGTACCTTTTGAGTTGGCTGATATGCGTATCTTAGAGCTTGATATGATGAGTGTGGTTGCAGGAACACGTTTCCGTGGCGATTTCGAAGAACGTATGAATCAAATCATCGATGAGATTGAAGCTGATGGAAAAATCATTCTCTTTATTGACGAATTGCATACGATTATCGGTTCTGGTTCAGGTATTGATAGTACCTTAGATGCAGCGAATATTTTGAAACCCGCTCTAGCACGTGGAACTCTTCATATGGTTGGAGCAACTACTCAAGCTGAGTACCAGAAGCATATTGAAAAAGATGCAGCTCTTTCTCGCCGTTTTGCTAAGATTACAATTGAGGAGCCAAGTGTAGCTGAGGCGATTGATATTCTAAAAGGCCTACGTTCGTCTTATGAAGACTATCATCGTGTAACGATTACTGATGAGGCAGTTGAGACAGCAGTCAAGGCAGCCCACCGTTATTTGACGAGTAAAAACTTACCCGACTCTGCCATTGATCTTTTAGATGAAGCGAGTGCAACTGTTCAAGGTCGTATCAAAAAAGAAGCCAAACGTGAGATAACGCCTTTGGATGAAGCACTTCTATCTGGTGATATGAAGGCTGCTGTTAAACAATATAAGGCTAGCCAAAAAGCAAAATTACCAAAACCTGCCTTGGTAGATGCAGATCAGATTATGCAAACCCTTAGTCGTCTATCAGGTATTCCTGTTGAGAAGATAACACAGGCAGATAGCAAGCGTTACTTGAATCTGGAAGCAGAGCTTCACAAACGTGTTATTGGTCAAGATGAAGCAGTTTCAGCCATTAGTCGTGCTATTCGTCGTAACCAGTCAGGTATTCGTACTGGAAAACGTCCAATTGGTTCCTTTATGTTCCTTGGACCTACTGGTGTTGGTAAGACAGAATTGGCCAAGGCTTTGGCGGAAGTTCTCTTTGATGATGAGTCAGCTTTGCTTCGCTTTGACATGTCAGAATACATGGAAAAATTTGCGGCTAGCCGACTTAATGGTGCTCCTCCAGGTTATGTTGGATATGATGAGGGTGGTGAATTAACAGAGAAAGTTCGCAATAAGCCTTACTCAGTTCTCCTCTTTGACGAGGTGGAAAAGGCTCACCCAGATATTTTCAACATCCTCTTACAAGTTTTGGATGATGGTGTCTTGACGGATAGTCGAGGTCGTAAAGTTGACTTCTCAAATACCATTATCATTATGACTTCGAACTTGGGAGCGACTGCTCTTCGTGATGATAAGACTGTTGGTTTTGGTGCTCAAGACATTTCTCATAATCACCAAGCAATGCAGTCACGTATTATGGAAGAACTTAAGAAGGCCTACCGTCCAGAGTTTATCAACCGTATTGATGAGAAGGTTGTCTTCCATAGTCTAGAGGAAGAACAACTTCGCGAGATTGTCAAGATTATGGTGAAACCGTTGGTATCAGCTTTGGCTGAAAAAGGGATTGACTTGAAATTCCAACCAGCTGCTCTCAAGCATTTAGCTAAAGATGGCTATGATGTTGAGATGGGTGCTCGTCCGTTACGTCGTACGATTCAAACTCAAGTGGAGGACAAGTTATCTGAGCTCTTACTAGGTGGCCAAGTGGTTAGTGGACAAACCCTTAAAATCGGCTGCTCGAAAGATAAATTAACCTTTACAGTAGTGTAAAAATCAAACAAAAAGACAAACTACACCTGTAGTTTGTCTTTTTTTGTGTCAATAGGAGTCAAGGTAGAGTCAATCTTTCTGTAAAGGTGGGGTAAAAGAAAAAGCCGAGCAAAGCTCGACTGTAATGACTAGAGTTTTTCGTTGACAAAGTTGACAAAGTGATTCCACCAGACCTTGAGGAAGAAGCTTTTTTTAACTTCTTTACCAGCAACCAGTTCCATGCTAGGCATACCTTGGTTAGGCAAGTAACCTTCTCCTACAAGTGACTTATCTTCAAAGGTAGCCGTTCCAACCTTGTCACTTGAGTTGACAGGGGCTTGGACTTGATTGGTAGTGACTTTAATATGTTTACTATTGTTAGCATCTATTTTTTGGATGATATTAAAGTCAGACTTAGCAACAGCAGTGACTTGCTTAGATTTCCCATCAAGGACATTGGCTTGGCTTTTACCAATAGCTTGTCCTTTTTTGGCAATGGTCTTGCTTTCCCAATGATAGACTACGTAGTTAAGTAGGTCATTGGTTGCAGTGAAACGGGCGTAGTCATCAGTATCGGTATTATCAGCATTCAAAATGACTGTGATAATGCTCATGCCGCTTTCATTTGAGTGGGCCACGAAGGAAGCACCGGCTAAATCAGTGGTCCCTGTTTTTAGGCCATCTACACCTTTACGGTAACTAGGTTGTCCCTTGAGCATATAGTTGAAGGTTTTGAGTTTGTTGACACCATCAAAATCAGCTTCAGTTTTTTTAGTGATATCGAGAATTTCAGGATATTCTTTCACTACGTGTTGTGCAATGATAGCAACATCTTTAGCACTCATGGTATTTTCTTCGTCTGATTTAGAGCCTGGATAGATATTGTCACCTAAGTAAGAATTATTGAGACCAGAGGCATTGACAATCTTAGCATCAGTGATACCCCAATCTTTAAGTTGGGCTTTCATCATGTCGACAAACTTACTTTCGGTTCCTCCGATTTCCTCGGCTAGAGCAATAGATGCACTGTTGGCACTGGAAATAAGAGTTGCGTCAAGAAGTTGTTTGACAGTGTATTTGCGGGCATCTAGTGGAATATTAGATACTCCGGCACTGACAGTTAGTTCAAAGGGGTAGTCAGAAATGTCAACTTTGCTGTTCCATTTGAGGTCTCCCTGATCTACCGCTTTATAAACCATATAGGCTGTTAGGAGCTTGGTAATAGAGCCAATCCCTGTAGAGGTAGTGGCATCTTTTTCATATAAAATTTTGCCAGTATTAGCTTCGACAGCGATGGCATGTTTGGCTGCGGCATCATATCCTTTTTTCTTATCTGCTGCAAAAGCAGGGGCTACGCTTCCCAGACAGAGTAAGAAGGTTATCATAAGCGTAATCAGTTTTTTCATGGTTTGTTCCTTCATGTGTTTTGGATATTTATTATACCACATTTTGAGAGGAACTTAAGGTGTTGAGAAGGGGCTTTTACTTACAGGACTAATTTTTAAGGCAAGATAAAACTACCTTTTGATAGCTAAAAGGTAGTTTTGTGTTTACTTGTTTCCTGTAAAGAAATTAACGATATGGTTCCACCAAACTTTTAAGAAGAAACTTTTCTTGATAGATTGGTTGGCTGTTACAGAAATTTGAGGTGGATCAGAGATGTAACCTGTTCCAACGAGATCCTTATCATCAAAGGTCGCTGTTCCAATAGTGTCACCTTTTTTGATAGGTGCTGTTATAGTTTTTGCTTTGATTTTAACAGTATCATTTTTGCTGTTTATTTTTTGAACGACTGTAAGGTCTGACTCGAGCTTAGCAGAGATGGTTTGACTGTCTCCATCGGCTACCTTAATATCATTTTTCTTGACGATTTGTCCTTTGGTGTTGAGGGTTTTGATTTCCCAGTTTTGAGTCACATAATCTAGCAACTCATTTGTGGCTGTGAATCTGGCAGCTTCATCTTCTCCGCCATTGTCCGCATTCATAACAACTGTAATCAAACTCATGCCATTTTCATTGGAGTGGGCTACAAAGGATGCCCCTGCAAGTTCGGTTGTTCCCGTCTTGAGTCCATCAACGCCTTCACGGAAGTTGTCTTGCCCCTCCAACATGTAGTTGTGTGTCGTTAATTTGTTGTCACCTTCGAAGTCAGTTTCGGTTTGCTTGGTGATTTCAAGTACCTGAGGATAGTCTTTGATGAGGTGGTCCGCAATAATTGCAACATCTAGGGCGCTCATCGTGTTCTCGTCATCTGGTTTTGAGCCAGGATAGCGATTATCCCCAAGATATTTATTATTTAGACCAGAAGCGTTAAATAATTTAGCATCTGTAATTCCCCATTCTTTTAGTTGTGCTGTCATAGCGTCAACGAAGGCACTCTCTGATCCTGAGATTTTTTCAGCCAGAGCAATAGCAGCACTGTTAGCGCTGGAAATGAGGGTGGCATCTAGGAGTTGTTTAACAGTGTATTTTCGGGAATCCAGTGGGACATTTGAAACTTCTGAATCAACGGTTAAGTTGAAAGGATAGTCTGAAATATCTACTTCAGTGTCCCAGGTAATTTTTCCTTGATCAACTGCTTTATAGACCATGTAGGCTGTTAGGATTTTAGTCATTGAAGCCACACCATCAGGGGTAGTGGCGTCCTTTTCATAGAGGACTTTTCCTGTAGTTGCTTCGATAGCAATCGCATGTTTAGCAGAAACATTGAAGTCATCTGTCTGTTCTTGTGCTAGAGCAGGTGTTACTAGGCCTAGTAAGATTAAGGCAATCATAATGATGTGTTGTAATTTTTTCATAGTCATTCCTTTGTCTCTCATAGGTGTTTATTATATCACAAAACGACTTAAATATCTGAGAGAAAGGGAATCTTAGCTGCTAACTTATGCCGGAGCTCTGCCATTTTTGACTATATTATGGTAAAATGAAAGTTATATCAAATGAATGACATAAAGTTGACCGGTTCGTTTTTATAAGGGCTGGTCATGGATAAAAAGAGGGATCAAACATGGCTAAACAAACTTTTGAGATGACCTTTGCAGGACGCCCGCTTGTCGTTGAAGTTGGGCAGGTAGCCAAGCAGGCTAATGGTGCTGTCGTCGTGCGTTATGGAGATACAACGGTATTATCAACAGCTGTTATGTCTAAAAAGATGGCAACTGCAGATTTCTTTCCTTTACAGGTTAATTATGAGGAAAAAATGTATGCAGCTGGTAAGTTCCCGGGGGGCTTTAACAAGCGTGAGGGTCGTCCCTCAACAGATGCCACGTTGACTGCTCGCCTCATTGACCGTCCTATTCGTCCTATGTTTGCGGAAGGCTTCCGAAATGAAGTTCAAGTCATTAACACCGTCCTCTCTTATGATGAGAATGCTAGTGCTCCGATGGCAGCTATGTTTGGCAGCTCTTTAGCTCTTTCTATTTCTGACATTCCTTTCAATGGTCCGATTGCTGGGGTTCAAGTGGCCTATGCCGCAGAAGATTTCATCATCAACCCAAGTGCAGCAGATAAGGAAATTTCACTTTTAGACTTGACAGTGGCAGGTACCAAGGAAGCTATCAATATGGTAGAGTCGGGTGCTCAGGAATTGTCTGAGGATATTATGTTGCAAGCACTCTTGAAGGGACATGAGGCTATTCAAGAGTTGGTTGATTTCCAAAATTATATCGTTGCAGCTGTTGGTAAGGAAAAGGCTGAGGTTGAACTTCTACAAGTTGATGCTGATTTGAAAGTCGAAATCGAAACGGCTTATTATGATCAGTTAGCTAAGGCTGTTCAGGTGGAAGAAAAACTGGCGCGTGAAGCAGCAACTCAGGCTGTAAAAGAAGAAGTCCTCGCCTCTTATCAAGAACGCTTTGCAGAAGATGAAGATAAGGAAACCATTCTGCGTGATGTAGCAGAAATCCTTGAGCAGATGGAACATGCTGAAGTACGCCGTCTCATTACCGAGGATAAGGTTCGTCCAGATGGTCGTCGTGTGGATGAAATCCGTCCTTTGGACGCAGAGATTGACTTTCTTCCTAAGGTTCATGGTTCAGGTCTCTTTACACGTGGACAAACTCAAGCCTTGTCAGTTTTGACTTTAGCACCTATGAGTGATACACAACTTGTTGATGGTTTGGATCCAGAGTATAAGAAACGCTTCCTTCACCACTATAATTTCCCTCAGTATTCAGTGGGTGAAACAGGGCGTTACGGTGCACCAGGTCGACGTGAAATAGGTCACGGAGCCCTAGGTGAACGTGCCCTTGCTCAGGTTCTTCCAAGTGTTGAAGAGTTCCCTTATGCTATCCGTTTGGTAGCAGAAGTCTTGGAGTCAAATGGTTCTTCCTCACAAGCCTCTATTTGTGCAGGAACCTTGGCTCTTATGGCTGGTGGTGTACCGATTAAGGCGCCTGTTGCAGGGATAGCTATGGGGCTTATCTCAGATGGTACTAACTACACTGTCCTGACGGATATTCAAGGTTTAGAAGACCATTTTGGAGATATGGACTTTAAAGTAGCTGGTACACGTCAAGGAATTACAGCTCTTCAGATGGATATTAAGATTTCAGGTATTACACCTGCCATTCTCGAAGAGGCTTTGGCTCAAGCCAAGGTAGCTCGTTTTGAGATTCTTGACGTTATTGAGTCAGCAATCGCTGAGCCACGTCCAGAATTGGCACCAACAGCGCCTAAGATTGACAGTATTCAGATTCCTGTTGACAAGATTAAGGTTGTCATCGGTAAAGGTGGCGAAACGATTGACAAGATTATCGCTGAGACTGGTGTCACTATCGATATCGATGAAGAAGGTCTTGTTCAGATTTTCTCTAGTGATCAGAATGCTATTAACCGTGCTAAGGCTATCATCTCCGATCTTGTACGTGAAGCTAAGGTTGGAGAGGTTTACACTGTACCAGTTGTGCGTATTGAAAAGTTCGGTGCCTTTGTTCACCTCTTTAATAAGACAGATGCTCTTGTCCACATCTCAGAACTAGCTTGGGAACGCACTGAGCGTGTCGAAGATGTGGTTAAGGTTGGGGATATGGTAACTGTTAAAATTATCAAAATCGATGAAAAAGGACGTATCGATGCCTCAATCAAGACCTTGCTTCCTAAGCCTGAAAAGATTGAGGACGGAGAAAATAAAGGAGAGCATCGTCACCGCCGTCGTTCTCATCACAAACCACGCCACCATAATGAAAATGGTGAAGCACCGAAAAATCCTGATAAATCAGAAACGAAAGAACAGATAGAAGAATGACAGAAAATCAAGAATTGCAAGCTTTTGATGAAACTCTAAAAGAATTTTTAAAGGAACCAGACCACTTTTTGACCAGTTTGGCTTTGGTTAATCACCTACAACGTACTCCCGTCTTGGCTGCCCAAGACCTCTACGCAGTTGAAGTGGAAGGCAAGAAGGTTGTTCCTGTCTTCACTAGTGAACAGGACTTACAATCTTTCAAAGCTACTCAAGAGAGTGCTCGAGAACAGACTTGGATAGAACGTTCAAGCTTAGATATCCTAACACAACTGGTTCAGGCAGAGCTTTTTGGTCTTGCTTTCAATTTAAAAGAGGATGGTGATTTCTCAAACACCACTCTGTTTGCAAGCAGTGAACTTATCCAGTTTATCAACTATTTCACTCAGACCTTAAATAATCTTTTGGGTGAGGAAAATCAAAAGGCAGATTTTAAAGATAAGATTTATCTTGTTCCAGCCTTCATTCACAAACGCGAGGAAGATGGTCAGGATGACCGTTTCTTTGCGACCATGTCGAATGCAGAGGGACAGAGTTATGTGCCAGTGTTTACGAACTTAACGAGCTTTGCAAAATGGTACGGTAACGAAACTTTTGGCCTACCTTTCCGTAAGGCTAAAGGGACGATTTTACAATGGCCACTGTCAGAAATTTACCAGCCTTCAACAGGTGAAAATGAGTTGGATAAGGTTCAAGGTATTGTCATCAATCCGTTTGATGAGCAACCTGAGTTAGTCGATTGGTCTTATTTTGAGGGGGATAGCGAGTAGACCTAGTGTTTACAGCTCTCCACTTTAAAGAAATAATAGGGCCACAACAAACAATAATAGCAATAATGATGTAAGGAGTGACCTAAATGGGTTGGTGGAAAGAAAGTATTGATATAGTAAAGAAAAATGACCCAGCAGCTCGGACGAGTCTGGAGGTTCTTTTAACCTACCCTGGATTAAAAGCCTTGGCTGCTCATCGTATCTCACATTTTCTCTGGCGCCACCATTGTCGACTCTTAGCGCGTATGCATAGTCAGTTTTGGCGCTTCTGGACTCAAATCGAGATTCACCCAGGGGCTCAGATTGCTGAAGGTGTTTTCATCGACCATGGCTCAGGCCTTGTCATTGGTGAGACAGCTGTTGTGGAGAAGGGTGCTATGCTTTACCACGGTGTCACTTTAGGTGGTACTGGTAAAGATGTCGGAAAACGTCACCCAACCGTTCGTGAGGGTGCCTTGGTTTCAGCCCATGCTCAGGTCATAGGCCCTATTGAGATTGGAAAGAATTCTAAGGTCGGTGCGGCAGCTGTGGTTGTTGCGGATGTCCCAGAAGATGTTACAGTCGTTGGTGTTCCTGCTAAGGTTGTGCGTGTTCATGGTCAAAAGGATGAAGAAGTTATTCACGATATTGAAGAAGGACGTGAATACTATAGCGAAAAACTAGAAGACCTTCTAAAAGCAGCTAGCTTCCACTCATCACGGCTATAAGGAAAGGAAACGATGAAACTATTTAGTTCAAAGGTGACTCGATTGACGGTCGTGGGCCCTCTTGCCCTTGTTTACATTGCTTTACATAGAGCAGACTATAGCATGGCAGCCTTGTGGTTTTGCATTGCTCTTTTATGGGCTGGTCTTGTTTTTAAGCAACGTCACAAGTAATACTTGAGTTATGAAAAATTTATTCAAAAACAATCCTTTTTTGGTCTTCTATATAGTTGGGAGTTTCCTTTCAGCTATGTCTCTCTTGGCTCAAGGTCAGCTAGTTGCGGCTATATGGATTATCATTCTTGTGATACTCTTGTGTTTATACCTAAACCATATCAAGGATAAAAAATAGTTTCCAGTTAATTGAAAGGAATCTCTAGTGATTAAAATTTATGATACGATGACGCGTTCGCTCCGTGATTTTGTACCTTTGACAGAAAATGTTGTCAATATGTATGTCTGCGGACCAACAGTTTACAATTATATTCATATCGGAAATGCCCGTTCAGCAGTAGCTTTTGATACTATTCGTCGTTATTTTGAGTATTGTGGCTACACAGTCAACTATATTTCTAACTTTACGGATGTAGATGATAAGATTATCAAGGCAGCCAATGAAGCTGGTATTTCAACTAAAGAATTGTCGGACAAGTTTATCGCAGCTTTTATGGAAGATACTGCACAGCTTGGCATTAAACCAGCGACACAAAATCCTCGTGTTATTAACTACATGGATGAAATCATTGCATTTGTGTCAACCTTGGTTGACAAAGGATTCGCCTATGTCTCTGAAGGTGATGTTTACTTCCGAGTAGCTAAGTCAAACAACTATGCTAAATTAGCTAACAAGACTTTGGAAGATCTTGAAATTGGTGCAAGCGGACGTACGGATGCTGAAACAGAACGTAAGGAGAATCCTCTGGATTTTGCCCTTTGGAAAGCTGCCAAAGAGGGAGAAGTTTCTTGGGACAGCCCGTGGGGACTTGGTCGTCCTGGTTGGCACATCGAATGTTCAGTTATGGCGACTGAAATCCTTGGAGATACCATCGACATCCATGGTGGAGGGGCAGACCTTGAGTTTCCACACCATACCAATGAAATTGCACAATCAGAAGCCAAAACTGGCAAGACCTTCGCCAACTACTGGATGCACAACGGTTTTGTCAATGTGGACAATGAGAAAATGTCAAAATCCTTAGGTAACTTTGTAACGGTTCATGATATGCTTAAGACAGTCGATGGTCAAGTGCTTCGCTTCTTCCTAGCAACACAACAGTACCGTAAGCCAATTAACTTTACTGAAAAAGCTATTCATGATGCTGAAGTCAATCTTAAGTATTTGAAAAACACCCACAGTCTTCCCTTGACAGATCAGGTGAATCAAGATGAGTTGCAAACTTATCTTGAAGCCTTCCAAGAAGCTATGGATGATGACTTTAATACAGCGAATGGTGTGACTGTTCTGTTTGACATGGCCAAATGGATTAATTCAGGCAATTATGACCAAACCGTTAAGGATGCTTTTGAAAAAATGCTCCAAGTCTTCGGTATTGTTTTCGAAGAAGAAGTCCTTGATGAAGATATCGAAAAACTCATTGAAGAGCGTCAAGCAGCGCGTGCCAACAAGGACTTTGCGACAGCAGACCGCATTCGCGATGAGTTGGCTGCTCAAGGTATCAAACTTCTTGATACCAAGGAGGGCGTGAGGTGGACACGTGACTAAACATCTTGATGTCAACCTTATTAATGGTATTGCTCTCGCTTTTGAGGGAGATGCTGTTTATTCCTTGTACATTCGCCGTCACCTGATTTTTCAAGGTCAGACCAAGCCAAATCAATTGCACCGTCTAGCTACACGCTATGTGTCGGCAAAGGCGCAGGCTAGTCTCATTGAAAAAATGCTAGAGCAAGAGCTTTTGACTGAAAAAGAGCTAGATATCTATAAACGAGGTCGTAATGCGAATAGCCATACCAAGGCTAAAAATACAGATGTCATTACCTACAAAATGTCAACAGGCTTCGAAGCAGTCATGGGCTATCTTCATATGACCGAGGATATTGCTCGCTTAGAGGAACTAATTGCTTGGTGTATTGACGAAGTTGAAAAAGAAATCTAAAAATTCTGCCGAGAGCAGGATTTTTTGTTATTTAAAGGCTATAAAAATTGTGACAATTAGTTGAAGCTTCAAAATTTAGATTATTTGAGAATCAAAGTAATTCAGCGATTTGACAATAAAAAATAAGATGAAACTAATATTTAGCACCTTGAAAATGAGAAAGTTAAGGGATGTCTGACACGTGTAAAACCCTGATATTATAGCGTTTTTTAATAAAACTAATTTGACAGAAAGTAAAAAAAAAGTCTATAATATTAGTAAATGAGGCCATAAAAAATGAGGAGGTGAATGGAAATAGCTAAGAAAAAAGTTTTCTATACAACTTTTGCTGCTTTGATTTTATCTAGCTTTACGCTTCAAACAGGTAAAGCAGATGAGGTTCAGGTAAAATCTGATGAAGCTAAAATAGATTATGTTAATAGTGAGGCACCGGCTCCAGTTGCTCCTCAGGTTGATTTTTCCTCAGTAGGAGCTAAGGCAGAGCCAGCGAGTCAAGTAAGTTCAGTAGTGACCTCAACGTCACTGATGGTTGTCTCTTCAAGTGAGACAGATGAGGGGCTTCTTGAGGTACATTCTCAAGTTGATATCGTGGAGACTAGCGTTTCTACGACTTCATCTCATTCAGAAGAGGCTCGTGCCCAAGCTTTTGGTGAGGATCGATCAGTAGCGGCGTCTGAACGAGGAGATGCAAACTCAACATCTGATTCTGAACAAGCAAAACCAAATATTGTGCTTACTTATGATAAGTCTCGTGAGGCTACAGCGACTGCAGAGTCTCAAGCTGTAACTTCAATGTATAAGAGTGAAAGCACACTATATACATCCGAACTTGCTGGAAATACACATGATGTTATTGAAAAATCAGAGTATTCTTCACTGGATTCTCATACGACATCTGTAAGTGCGACTCCTACTAGCCAAGCTATTGCAACTTCTGAAGTCGCTTCTGAGTCTGCAAGTACTGCAAGCTCTCTTGCATCTACGGCTCCAGAAACGAGTCAGTTAAATAATAATTCAGAAGATAGCTTAACTGTCCTCACGATTGGTTGGAAAGATTCATCATCAACTTCTGAGGTCTTTGAAACTTCTGAAGTGGTTTCTATGTTGCAAAGTGAGAGTTTGACCTATTCGTCAGAGGTAACCTTTACGGATGGACTCATTTCAGAAATCTTAGCGACTCCAATCACTTCTGAAGTTTACACCGTTGTTCCAAAACGAGACAGTACTGGAGCGCTTCTTGAAGATCAACCTGCTGTTACAGGGAATACAGACATTCTTTATTTAGCACGTGGTGAAATCTTTAACGTCAATTTTGATGTTAACAAGATGGAAGGTAAGAAGATTAAGGGGCTTAATCTAGTCCTTGATGGTAAACAAATTCATCATAGTTACTTTGTTGAAGGAACTTTGGATGAGGTCAATGCTGGTTTGAGTGCCTACCATTTGGCAGAACAAACGACTGGTATTCATAAAATGACCTTTGAGTTGATTGATACGAATAACAATATTCATTACCTGACACAGACTTTTAGCGTCTTCAATGAAGGCGAGCGTCCAGTGACACCTGATAGTTACCGTAGGAATCAGTATTCATCAACGACAACAACGACTGTACCGGTTACTTATAATACCAGTGCAAATAACTATACTGAGACCGCCAATCATATACAAGCTACGGCTGTTAATGAGTTGGCTGAGACAACTAGAGCGTTAACACAGCAATTAGCAGAACAAATTGCTGAGGTTTTGAGTGGTTGGTCTTCAGCGATTTCTGGAAATAGTTCAACAAGCACAGGTTCAATTGATATCTTCCAAGCAGCAGGTAAAACCATTACTCAAGCTGCGAGAAAGATTGCAGAATCAATCTCAGATCCAGATACAATTGGTAAGCAAGCTTTGGCTGCTGCAACTGTTGTTCTAGTTCTCCTAGTGCTTTATCTAGCAGCAATTACATTTATTTAACATGCTTTGCCCTCGTAAGAGGGCTTTTTTTATGATAGAATTAGCTTATGAAAACAACTAAAGAATTAAGTCTAGACATTGTTTATGGTGTGCATGCCGTAACAGAGAGTCTGGAAGCAAATACTGGAAATAAACTCTATATTCAAGATGATCTTCGAGGAAAAAATGTTGATGCCATTAAGGCCTTGGCAGCTGAAAAGAAGGTTTCCATCTCTTGGACACCTAAGAAAACCTTGTCTGATATGACAGGTGGAGCAGTGCATCAAGGTTTTGTTCTTCGTGTGTCAGAGTTCGCTTATTCTGAGCTCTCAGTTATTATGGATAAGGCTGAACAAGAGGAGAATCCTCTAGTCCTCATTTTAGATGGACTCAACGATCCTCATAACTTTGGTTCTATCCTACGTACAGCTGATGCTACTCAGGTGACAGGAGTTATTATTCCTAAGCATCGTGCTGTGGGGGTAACACCTGTCGTTGCCAAGACATCAACAGGGGCAGTGGAACATATTCCCATTGCCCGAGTGACCAATCTTAGCCAAACTCTTGATAAACTTAAAGAAGCAGGCTTCTGGGTATTTGGTACGGATATGGATGGCACGCCGTCTCATAAATGGAACACAGCTGGAAAGGTTGCCCTTATCATTGGTAATGAAGGTAAGGGAATCTCTGCTAACATCAAGAAACAAGTGGATGAGATGATTACTATTCCTATGAGTGGTCATGTGCAGAGCCTTAATGCCAGTGTGGCAGCTGCAGTTCTCATGTATGAAGTTTATCGAAACCGATTGTAACTATGAAAAAAAGAATACTTCTAGTTGATGGTTATAATATGATTGCTTTTTGGCAAGAAACCCGTCAACTCTTTAAGACCAATCAGCTTGATCAAGCTCGTGAAACCTTGCTTCGTAAGCTCAATCATTATGCTAACTTTGAACATATTGATATTATCTGTGTGTTTGATGCTCAGTTTGTTCCAGGGAGTCGTCAACGTTATGATCAATATCGTATCAGTGTTATTTTTACTGAGGAAGATGAGACAGCAGATAGCTATATTGAGCGCGCAGCGGCTGAGATGAATACTGTTCAAAATCTAGTTGAAGTAGCAACTAGTGACTTAAATGAACAGTGGGCTATCTTTTCACAAGGAGCTTTACGTGTTTCGGCGCGTGAGTTGGAAGAGCGTGTCAATACCGTTAAGTCTGATCTAGACAAGATGTCGGCACATATTGACTTAAAGACACCAAAACTACGTCCATGGGACGATGCGCAATTAGGGAAATTACAGGACCTTTTAAATGAAATAGAATAGAGGGATTTATGACATTTAACATTTTGACAGATTCCACAGCAGATCTAGATGAAAAATGGGCTCAGGAGAATAAGGTAGAGCTAGTTGGTTTGACCATCACGCTTGATGATATTGCCTATGAGACCGTTGGCCCTAACCGTTTAACGAGTGACCGTCTCTTAGAACGTATGCAAGAAGGCAGTCAGCCAACCACAAGCCAGGTGAATGTTGGTCAATTTGAAGAGGTTTTTCGTCGTCATGCTAAAAATGGTGATGCTCTTCTCTATATTGCCTTCTCATCAGTGCTTTCAGGTACTTATCAAAGTGCTGTTATAGCGCGTGACATGATTTTGGATGAATACCCAGAAGCTATCATTGAGATTGTAGATACTCTGGCGGCAGCAGGTGGGGAAGGTTATCTTTCTATTTTGGCGGCAGCAGCTCGTGACCAAGGTAAGAGCTTATCTGAAACGAAAGCCATGATTGAGGACATTCTGCCACGTTTACGGACCTATTTCTTAGTTGATGATCTCTACCATCTCATGCGTGGGGGTCGCCTTTCTAAGAGCTCAGCCATTATTGGTAGTTTGATTAATATCAAACTCCTTCTTTGGTTGAACGCTTCAGGCAAGTTGGTTCCTCTGGCCAAAATCCGTGGACGCAAAAAGGCCATTAAAGAAATGGTCCTACAAGCTACCCAGGATATTGGACATAGCACAGCAATTGTTGCTTATGCCAATGATATTGAAGCTGCGGAGAATCTAAAAGAACAATTGTTAGCAGTTGACGGTATTGAGAAAGTTCTCATTATGCCACTTGGACCAGTCATCTCTACCCACGTCGGACCAGATACCTTAGCTGTCTTTACGATTGGTAAAGAAGCTAGATAGAAAAAGTGTCAGATAGGATTTCCTATCTGATTTTTTGTTTTCTGAAATGCTAGATTAATAGAATATAAAAAGATAATTCATACAAAATGAATGATATATTTGACATAACGTAAAATAGTGCTATAATGAATCTAGAAAATGGAGGAAACAAAATGAAAAAGTCAAAGAAAAAAGTAGCTAGTACGATGGATGAACGTGCTCAGTTGATCAGCGGAGAATCTTCTGCTAGAGGTTATTGGGTAGCCATGCTTGGTCTATTTGTAACGATTATGGTTGCTAGCAAGACACACTCCGTCGAATTAGTGCAGTCACTATTAATCATCACTTTCTTTGGTTCTATGTGCGTAGTCGTAGTGCACAGCGTATCACGGAATGGGCACCCATGGTTGCTAGACAAAAAACTTGAGAAGAAGATGCTTATAATTTCCTGGGTAATGTGTTTTTTGGGAATTTTTATATTGCTAATGGGCCTCTTAAGTCTATTTCAGTCGTTTAAGATAGGAAAGAATCTTATGAGTAGTGTGGCATTTTTGACATTGGGTTTGACCCTTATTTGCGATTGCTGGGTTATTATTAACAGAATCAAGAAGAACCGTTTGGAAGAACTAGAAGACGAAGAATAGGATTTTTGAATGAAAAATTTAAAAATGAAGTCAGCTCGTGTAGCAAAGGATCTCACTCAACAAGGCTTGGCAGATGCAATTGGTGTTTCGCGTCAGACCATTTCAGCTATTGAAAAAGGTGATTACAACCCAACTATAAATCTGTGTATTGCTATCTGCAAAACTCTGGACAAAACTTTAGACCAGCTTTTTTGGGAATCTGAGGATTAGTTTGTATCGCTTTAGAGGTTATTTAGGCATGAATTCTAGTCTTACACCTTATAAAATGATAGACTAAAAAAATACAAAAAATAAAAGAAAAACATCTCCAAATGACTTGCCTTGGATGTGTTTTTTTGATATTATGTTAAACGGTATTGTTTACCCCATTTGAAAGGCCCCGGAACCTTCCAAATACTTTTCGATGGGAAGGAACACCCATCACTCGTAAACAAAAATCGAACTATATATAGGAGAAATCATGAACAAAACAACATTTATGGCTAAACCAGGCCAAGTTGAACGTAAATGGTATGTCGTTGACGCAACTGATGTGCCACTTGGACGTCTTTCTGCAGTAGTTGCTAGCGTACTTCGCGGAAAAAACAAACCAACTTTCACACCACACACTGATACAGGTGACTTCGTAATCGTTATCAATGCTGAAAAAGTTAAATTGACTGGTAAAAAAGCAACTGATAAGATCTACTACACTCACTCAATGTATCCAGGTGGATTGAAACAAATCTCAGCAGGTGAACTTCGTTCTAAAAATGCTGTTCGTTTGATTGAAAAATCAGTTAAAGGTATGCTTCCACACAACACTCTTGGACGCGCACAAGGTATGAAATTGAAAGTCTTCGTTGGCGGTGAGCACACTCACGCTGCACAACAACCAGAAGTACTTGATATCTCAGGACTTATCTAATTCTAAGAGGAAAGGAGCACTAATATAATGGCACAAGCACAATATGCAGGTACAGGACGCCGTAAAAACGCC
Organism: Streptococcus sp. 27098_8_74; assembly: GCF_041431705.1. Lineage (NCBI taxonomy): Bacteria > Bacillati > Bacillota > Bacilli > Lactobacillales > Streptococcaceae > Streptococcus > Streptococcus sp. 27098_8_74. The sequence goes on along the minus strand of NZ_JAPVYF010000011.1, from coordinate 36,549 downwards.
GTTGCACGCGTACGTTTGGTTCCAGGTACTGGTAAAATCACAGTTAACAAAAAAGATGTAGAAGAATACATCCCACACGCAGACCTTCGTCTCGTTATCAACCAACCTTTTGCAGTTACTTCAACTGAAGGTTCATACGACGTACACGTTAACGTTGTAGGTGGTGGATACGCTGGTCAATCAGGTGCGATCCGTCACGGTATCGCTCGTGCACTTCTTCAAGTAGACCCAGACTTCCGCGATTCATTGAAACGCGCTGGACTTCTTACTCGTGATGCACGTATGGTTGAACGTAAGAAACCAGGTCTTAAGAAAGCTCGTAAAGCATCACAATTCTCAAAACGTTAATCAATACGATTATATCAACGTTTACAGACATTCAAGAATTATTTCTTGGATGTCTTTTTTGTTTCAAAAAATCAAAGTTCACCCCAAAATTCACCCCATATTCACCCCATCAATTTTTTAAACTACGAAAAGCAATATCACCTACAGTCTGATTGACTTTATCTTTGATATTAACGTAAGTTTTTGTAATCTCTTTATCACTATGAGTAAGAGCTTCTGAGAAGGCTTCAAGAGAAACACCTGCTTGTTTAGCAAGAGTAGCACCAGTATGTCTTAGTTTGTGTGGTGATGCTGGTGCTAATTCGGGATGTCTTCGTCTGACTGATTTCATCTTGATAAAACTTAAAATTTTTCTAATTATAACGAAGCATAGTCAAAAAGCTATGACCTCTATATTCACAAAAAAATCCAGACCAATACTAGTCCAGATTTCTTGTCTATTAAACATTCTTTTCAAAGAATGGAAGAACGGCTGTAACGGCTTTGTCAACGCAATTATTTAACTGTGAGAATCCGACGCACATAAATTTTAAATGGCGTCTCAGTCACATTTAAATTTATGAGACGCTTAGACGTTAGGCTTTCAATTTGTCAAATTTTGCTTTGACATTTGCCTTGAATTCTTCAAGTTTAGCCTTGCGTTCGGCTTTACGTTCAGCCTTCATTTGTGCACGTGCCTGGTTGTAGAGGTCTTCTTGGACTTGCAGAGCTGCTTCGATTTCGGCTACGACGGTTGCTACATCCCAACGCACGATTTGGGTGTCGTACTTGGTGAAGTAAGCATCGATGACTGCTTCGTTGTTTTCTTGCACCAAGGCGACAACGGCTGTTTCGCCGTCGATCAATTTTTGAGACACAACGTCAATCAAGCCAGCTTCTGCCGTATCAACGGTATCACCAGCAGCCAAACCATAGAGGCTGCCAATACCATAACCAAACAAGACGCCGATAGGACCACCCAAAAGCCCGATAACTGCACCGAGCAAGCCACCTTCTAGGGTTGCATCCGTCGTTGAATCTTCAAAGTCATAGCGTTCTTTTTCAACGATGTGACCGTTTTCATTTTTGACCAAGGCGATTTGAGCAACCTTGGTCGTCTGAGTTTGGCGGAAAGCCTTCAAATCCGCAAAGGACTGATAAGCTTCGCTTTCAGTGTTAAAGACTGAAACTACTAGGTTTTCCATAGTTAGTACCTCTTTTCTAAATATATACGTTCATTATAATACAGTTTCAATCACTTTTCAATCATTTTAGTGCGACATTTTAATTGATATGTCGCGTTTATCAGCGTCAAAGAACAGTTTCAGGCAGCGGTATATCTTTGCCATATCCCAGCCCAGACACTCTGGCGACTCTGAGTGATTATCAAGAAAGGCGTCCAGCAACATCTTAAAGCCTCCCGTGCAAAAAGTAAATAAATAGTGTTTTTCCTGTATGCCTGTCACACGGCTAAAAGACCGCTTGACCAAATCTTCCAGAAAATTATAGCAGATATTATGTACCAGCTCTGTGTAGCGAGTCTGATGAGCGTGCCGAATCACATCGACACTTTTATAGAATCTGCCAACTGTTTCCTTATGGTCGAATCCTTGAAAGAAGTCGCTTTATTCGTCGGTCAAGACAATTAATTTGGCTGGTGCAACTGATTCGCCAAGCTATGAACAAGCAATTATTACCTTTTGAAAGCAAAAATGGCAATTATGAAGGTGAAGCTACTCAGGTCTTAGTTCTTCTATCCAATTACTATGCAGACAAAAAACTATTTGATGAAAATACAGATGAATATGGAAATATCTTGATTTTAAAGGATTCATCCATCATTTCTAAATTATCGGCTATCCCAGATTTATTAAAAAGGGGATCTAGTAGGTAACAATAATATCGAATATATCAAAGTACGCAATATTAGGATTTCTTCAGAGGTTGAGTTAGAGTCAGATGTTGATGGGGATAAGTCGGATAATCTGCCAATAGATATAAAAATACTAGAAAACAGGCTTGAAAAAGGCTCGTAAAGCTAGCCAGTTCTCTAAACGTTAATTCGTTGCTGGACAGCAGAATACAAACGAAAACACTTTGCATCTTGCAAGGTGTTTTTTTCTATGAGAACTGGCGGTGCGCAATTAGGATAGCTCTAGCGACTTTAGTCGCATAGAGATATGCTATGCACAGTTGCCCCAAGAAAACAAGCGAAGCGATGTTTGATTGGATGGCAACCACTGCACTCAAAACGTTAATCAACACGATTATATCAACGTTTACAGACATTCAAGAATTATTTCTTGGATGTCTTTTTTTGTTCAAAAAACTAAAGTTCACCCCAAAATTCACCCCAAGTTCACCCTATTACTTTTTGAGACTTCTAAAGGCTATTTCTCCTGCTGTTTGATTTACTGTTTCAGTAGTATTGACATAAGTCTTCGTTATTTGGATGTCACTATGAGTAAGTGCTTCTGAAATAGCATTTAATGATGTTCCAGCCTGTCTTGCCAGAGTTGCTCCGGTGTGTCTTAATTTGTGAGGAGATGCTGGAGGAAGTTCCGGATGTCTTCTTCGAATAGAATTCATTCGATGATTAAGATAATCAATATGAAGTGGAACGTTAATACCGTTTGTTCTATTATTGTATGTGAAAACGAATTGCTTTTCATTCTGTCTGATTCCAAACAGCTTTAGTTGCTTTTTTTGTTCTATTTTCCAATCGGTCAGGATATTCATTAGTTCTTTAGGTGCTTTAAATAGAGTTTTTTTATTTCCTTTAGTTGATTTAACATTTCCGAATTTGTCTAATGCTTGTTCAATGAGAATTTCATTTTTTTCAAAATTGATATGTTTCCATTGGAGAGCGTAGGTTTCTGATTTTCTATCTGATAAAAAGAATGTCGTATAGAACAAAGCATAATCTTTTAATTCCATTCGATCATTTTTTAGATCGTCATCAAATGCTTGTAGCCATTGTTTAAGTTCTTCCTCATTTAATGCTAGGTCTTCAAACTTTTTACTTTCTTTGAGGGCTAATTTTTTATTAGCTTTAATTCTACTGATTGTCTTTTTTACCTTATTGACTTGAATATATTCAAGCTCTTCTGCCCAGTCCAAGACAGAATTGACGTACCCTCTAATGGATTTAAAGTTGGCATAAGAATTCGATAGTGGAGTAAGAAGTGACAAAACTAGTTGTTTATTTTCATTGAGATGATCAATAGAATAATTACCTAGGACTGGAAGAATTTGCAAACGAAAGAGATTTTCTGTTTGAAAGACAGTTACTGCTGTAGGTGGTTTAATAGTAGCAGTAGCTTGTCCTGCTTTATAGGGTTCTAGCCAAATGTCTTTGTAAAAATCTTTAAATAGGATGTCTCCTTTTCTTTGAGATAAAGTAGAAAATCTTCCTAAACGTGCATTTTCAATGTCAACAGCTAACTTAATTTCTGCTTCCTTTGCTTCTCTACGAGTTTTGAATCTTTTTTCAAATCGTTTACCGATCCCTAACTTTCCTTGAACGTCATCGGGTATGTATACCCTTAGCCTATAGGATCCATTTTTTGTTTTTGAAATGCCCATTTTTACCTCCTTATGCGCTTATCTCTAGTCGAGTCATCCACTGATTGATACTTTCTTTGCTGAAACGAATGGATTTTCCAATTCGAATATAGGGTAGTCCCATTGCAATCCAGATATCAAGGGTATTATGTGAAACTCCAAGATAATGGCACGTTTGTTTTTTGTTCAGAAATGGAGTATCTAATCCCATATCTTCTTTGAAATGATGAATCTCATCTTTGATAAGAGTTGCAATCATTTTTTGAATTTCTTGTGTTTGTTCTTCTGGTAATTGTACTAACATATATTGTTCTCCTTTTAAAATTAAAAAAACCAAGGTTTAATTTTACCTTGGTCATTATTTATTATTTTGCGCTGATAACTGTTCTTTAAATAGTTTATTCATTCGTTTCTGTCCCTCAGAAGAGTTGAGAGCATTTTTATTTATTTCACCTTTATATATTTGTTCCATTAGAATTAAGTATGCTTCACCTAAAGCGGTTGTGACTAGGCCAGCAGTTGTACCAGAAATAACACTTCCAATACCTGTACCAACACCTGGTATAAATTTCAATATATTAGAGACAATAGTTTTACCGATTATTGTAGCACCACCAGATCCTAAAGTGGAAGAAACGAAAGCTGTTAGGATTGTTTTATTAATTTCTAGTCCAAATATTACAGTAATCGCACTAATCATAGCAACCTGAGTAGGTACTAGTAAAAATGCATCAGCAAATGGGATAGGAGTGAAACCTTCTCCAAAGCTTGCTGCTACCGCTGTTGCAATAGCAGCTCTAGCGTGCTTTTTTTTGGCTTCTAGAGATACTTTTTGAATATTTTGTAATGTATCTTGAAGTTCAGAAGGTAATACTTCAGACATTACATTTATTAAGGTATCTAACCCAAAGGCTTTTGCGACATATTCTTCATCAAAATCCATGTCCTGAGCAAGAATTGGTACAACTTTACAAATATCAAGATTTTCTTGTTCTACATGATTTTTCATTTCCAAAGCTTTTTTTCTTGGAACAGATTGTGTTAATACTACAATTATTGGAACTTTGGAATTTCTATTTTTTTCCGAGAATTCCTTTAGCCATTCTACCTCAGAGCTATCAAAGGTACGATTTGCTCCGACATTAATGCAGTACCAAATACAGTGGATTGTTTTGTTAACATCATTAGAGGAGTAACCGTCGCTTATTAATTTTATTACTTCATTTTTTACGTTGTCTTGTTGGTCAGAAGATAGTTCGAAACCCGGAGTATCATAAATAGTGAGTGGATAGTCATTTTTAACAATTTTTCTGATTTCTTGTGTTACAGGTCTACCTAGACCAGTTTCAGCAAAATTACCTCTAAATAAACTGTTGATGAGTGTACTTTTTCCTACTCCAGATTTACCAATGATTATTATGTTAAGCTGTTTTAAATTATTTATTTTCTCATTAATCGCATTAATGCATTGTTGAGCAATATTATCTGTATTAATCTGCATTGCTTTGATCCTTTTTGTAATCAGTTTTTTTTATCAACTCATCTTCCCATGAGACACTATGATGTTGCTGATTATTTATCTTTAATTGTTTTTTATATAAATAATTTGTAGTTTTTTTCAAGACTTTCGGTAGTAATGTTGTGGAAACTAGTATTGCTCCAGTACCTAAAATGTATTTCATTTTAGTTTTTTTATTACTTGGTTTCGAATTTTTCTTTGACATAATATTTCTCACTAATTTTAAGTTTTGAAGTTATTATATCATATAAAACATTAAAATTGCTACAAAATTTCAACATTATTCAACTATCTTTATTTCCCATAACATAAGTAAATTGTTTTGCTGTTTCTGCATCAAAAGTGCGGTAGCTAACGACTCCTAGGCCTTTGACGTTTGATTCAGAGATAAGAATGGAGCAATCTGATTTGACTTGTTCCACAAAGGCGATGTGGCTATAGGTTGGATCTGCTCCAGCTTGTCCTGGGCTAAAAGATAGTGCGGAGTGCTCGGTAGGGGTATTTCCAGAAAAGAGGTCTTCACAGATGGTAGTTAGGGTATCTATCCCACCACGTTCACGGACAGTGTTTAAGGTGCTCAGTCCACCAGACCAGGCTTTAAAGTTGTTTAGTGAATTGATTTCGACTTTGTATTCCATAAGAGATTTCCTTTCTAGTGTTCATAGTGTTTGTTGGTTTTGAGGAGTCTTAAGATAGCCTCCCCACGATCAGTTATTTCACCGCTATTCTGAATCATCTTCATGTATTCTGTTTGCATGATTTTGTCTGCTTCAGAAACGAGTGCGAGAGAGTTTGCGACTTGATAGGTTAACCAGCGAATGGTTCGTTCGATACTGTAGGGTTGTGGACTGGTTGAGAGTTTTAAGGGTTCGACCCCTCCAAAGAGCCTTTGCCATTTTTCATCGGGCTTATAGGCTCCAAAACGGGTGACACCATCATAGACTTGGATTTCCTTGTTCACGATGCCTCTTGCGATTTCTCCGAGGTCCACACCGTTGATGTATTCCTCCACAACGCCTTGGGCTTTCTGGTCTGAAAAGCGTAGCTCGTAGCGGTTCCAGATACCAAAAATCTCCAAGGATTCTTCCAAGGAGATATTTTCCATACGGGCGATTTCGTATCGTTTTTCATAAAAGTTGAAGTAGAGCTGACTTTGTCGGCTCCCAAAGTAAAGGGAAGGACCGTGATTGGCTTCCATATCCTCGTTATCGGTGAAGGAGCATGATATTTCATGATCTTAGATCTATTTGAAGTCATGATTAATATCAAATAAACCAAGAACTAAATCTCGAAGTTCACTTGCACTAAAGACCTCATAAGAAGGCATTTCTTCTTTCTCTTTTGCTATCTGTCTGTTTCGATGGTTGAACCAGATAGGATGCCATCCAGCGTTATAACTTCCTTCGATATCGTTGATAAAGGTATCCCCAATGTATAGGCTTTCTGAAGGTAAGAAATTTAACTTTTTGGCAGTATAGTCAAAGATTTCTTGTTGAGGTTTGCTATACCCTGTGGTCTGACTAATAATGATTTTTTTCTTTTCAAAATATTGATAGGCACCAATAAGTTGGAGTTTTCGACTCTGTAAGTCAACAGGGCCATTAGTTAGAATACCGATTGGGATGTGGTTTTCATGTAGAGCCAGCAGTAGTTGATGTATCTCAGGAATCATTGTAATCTGATCGAGTTCATATTCATAGTCAGCCTGGAAGTCTAGAGCTTCTGTCCTAGATATACTATCGATGCCAAATTCTTCCATAGTCTTCTGACAGCGAAAAATTCTAAGTTCCTCAATACTGATGAGTTTTTTCGTGTATTTAGGAAAAGCAACATCAGACCAATATCTAAAACGTTTGTAAATAGTATCTATTTGTTCAATATTAATCGTTGGGAAACATTTCTCAACGCTCCGTTTAAAGGGAAGTTGGTGGTCGTAAAGAGTATCATCAAGATCAAAAACAATATTTTTAAAAATCATAATTCTAGTCTGCTTTTAAAATTGTAGTGTACTGACTAAATTCCTCGAATTGTTGAGGGCTAATTTTGTTATCAGTAATAAGGGTATCGAACTGGTCGAGATTGTAAAAGTTAAAGAAGTCATATCGGTGGAATTTGGTATGATCAACTAATAAGAACTTTTCAATAGCATTGTTTAGTGCAAGTTGTTGAATCTCCCCCTCCTTATCACTGTAGGTAGCAATAGAATTGTTAGTGACAGCATTTGCACTAACAAAGGCTTTAGCAAATCTCATTGACTTTAGGTTGGTTGAAGCCATCGAACCAACAAAGGCCCCTGTTACCTCTCTATATTCGCCACCAATAAGTAGTAAATCAATAGTGGCACTATTGATTAAAATAAGGAAAACAGGGAGACTGTTTGTAATGATACGGATGTTCCTGTCCTTCAATTCTTGGGCAAGATGCTCTAGCGTACTTCCAGGACCGATGAAAATAGTGTCGCCTTCTTTAATTAAAGAGCTGGCCTTTGTAGCGATGGCTCTTTTTTCTTTAGTATTAAGGATTTTCTTCTCGGTATGCGTTTTTTCAAGCGGTTTCTTAGAAGGAACAAGCTGAGCCCCTCCATGAGTACGCGTCAAAAACCCTTCAGCTTCGAGAGTATCAAGATCTCTTCGAGCGGTCATGTCAGAAATATCGAGTTCATCTATGATTTCTTTGATGGTTATCGTTCCATCTATCCTTAACATATCTAAAATTTTTTCTAATCGTCGTTTTTTGTTCATATAAAGCTTCTTCTCTCATTGAATAATTTTCTTAAACTTATAACTTTCTACTATTGTATTGTATCATAATTAGTCAGTTTTTCAAAGAAAAACAAACATTATCAAACACAATATAACTTTTCTAAATTGAAACACATGGTTGATAAGTTTGTGACTGTTAGCGTAGCCATCTTAAAAGACTTCCTATAAATAATAAGGTTCTAAGAGGGAGAAGCTTATAAGAACTTCGATAATACATATGAAAAATGATGAGCGAAGAGATGTCATATGACTTTTCTTGTAAGAAGTTTAGTCACAGAAAATACTCAATAAGAGAACAAAAACCCTTAACGAAAGAAGAATTTTCAAAAAAACACCAAAAATAAACAAAAAAACAAACATAAAAGTGTTGCTTTTTTTTTTTTTGTTTGATATTATAGAGTCAAAGAAATGATGAAAGCGTTATTTCAAACATTTTTGCAAAATATTTTCTACTTTTATGTAGCATTTCTTTCTAAAATTTAGGAGGTAGTCAAAATGGCTATTGTTGTTGGTGCAGATCTCAAAGGTAAGAGATTAAAAGATGTTGTCAAACACTTTCTTGTTGAAGAAGGTTTTGAGGTAATTGATGTGACTGAGGACGGACAGGATTTCGTTGATGTTACCTTGGCAGTTGCTTCTGTAGTAAACAAAGATGAGCAAAATTTGGGTATTGTCATTGATGCCTATGGAGCTGGCCCATTCATGGTAGCAACTAAAATTAAAGGTATGGTTGCAGCAGAAGTTTCAGATGAACGCTCAGCTTATATGACACGTGGACATAACAATTCACGAATGATTACGGTTGGCGCTGAAATCGTCGGTGATGAGCTTGCTAAAAACATCGCTAAAGGTTTCGTCAATGGTAAATATGATGGCGGACGTCATCAAATCCGAGTAGATATGCTTAACAAGATGTGTTAAGAAAAGGAGTTAAGGAATGAGAATCGCAATTGGATGTGACCACATTGTCACAGATGAAAAAATGGCAGTATCAGAATTCTTGAAATCAAAAGGACATGAGGTTCTTGATTTCGGGACATATGACCACGTACGCACTCACTACCCTATCTATGGTAAAAAAGTCGGTGAAGCAGTAGTAAGTGGTCAAGCAGACTTGGGAGTATGTATCTGTGGTACAGGTGTCGGCATTAACAATGCAGTCAATAAAGTTCCAGGTGTTCGCTCAGCGTTGGTTCGTGATATGACATCAGCTATATATGCAAAAGAAGAGTTAAATGCGAATGTTATCGGTTTCGGTGGAATGATTACTGGTGGTCTTCTTATGAATGACATCATTGAAGCTTTCATTGAAGCAGAGTACAAGCCAACAGAAGAAAATAAAAAATTGATTGCAAAAATCGAACACGTTGAAACTCATAATGCACATCAAGCAGATGAAGATTTCTTTACAGAATTCCTTGAAAAATGGGACCGTGGTGAGTATCACGACTAGATAATAGATCTATAAATCTCGTAATCAGATAAAATAATTAGTTGAAAATTTTTACGTATTAACTAGAGATATTCATCTTGTAAAAGAACTTAGTAAGAAAAGTATAAAAGAGGTATTTAAAAAATGGGACTTACAGAACAGAAACGCAAGTATTTGGAAAAGCTTTCAGACGAAAATGGTATTATCTCAGCTTTGGCATTTGACCAACGTGGTGCTTTGAAACGTTTGATGGCACAATATCAAGATGCAGAGCCAACTGTAGCTCAAATGGAAGAACTGAAGGTTTTGGTTGCTGATGAACTTACAAAATATGCATCATCAATGTTGCTTGATCCTGAATACGGACTTCCAGCAACAAAAGCATTGGATAAAGAAGCTGGTCTTCTTCTTGCCTATGAAAAAACAGGTTATGATACATCAAGTACAAAACGTTTGCCTGACTGCTTGGATGTTTGGTCTGCAAAACGTATCAAAGAGCAAGGCGCTGATGCCGTTAAGTTCTTGCTTTACTATGATGTAGACAGCTCAGATGAACTTAACCAACAAAAACAAGCTTATATTGAACGTGTTGGTTCTGAATGTGTTGCTGAAGATATTCCTTTCTTCTTGGAAATCCTTGCATATGATGAAGAAATCTCAGATGCAGGTTCTGTTGAATATGCAAAAGTGAAACCTCGCAAAGTCATTGAAGCGATGAAAGTTTTCTCTGATCCACGCTTTAACATTGATGTTCTTAAAGTAGAAGTACCAGTTAACGTTAAATATGTCGAAGGTTTTGCTGATGGTGAAGTGGTTTACAGTAAAGCTGAAGCTGCTGACTTCTTTAAAGCACAAGAAGAAGCGACTAACCTTCCATACATCTACCTAAGTGCAGGTGTATCTGCTAAATTGTTCCAAGAAACATTGCAATTTGCTCACGACTCAGGTGCCAAGTTTAATGGTGTGCTTTGTGGACGTGCTACTTGGGCAGGATCTGTAGAACCTTACATCAAAGAAGGTGAAAAAGCAGCACGTGAATGGTTGCGTACTACTGGATTCGAAAATATTGATGAACTTAACAAAGTTCTTGTTAAAACAGCTAGTCCATGGACTGATAAAGTATAGTAAAAACATAAAACGGAGGATATTGTTATGAACAGAGAAGAGATGACTCTCTTAGGGTTTGAAATTGTTGCTTATGCTGGAGATGCTCGCTCTAAACTTTTAGAAGCGCTTAAAGCAGCTGAAAATGGTGATTTCGCTAAGGCAGATAGTCTTGTAGTAGAAGCAGGAAGCTGTATTGCAGAGGCTCACAATTCTCAGACAGCTATGTTGGCTCGAGAAGCTTCTGGGGAGGAACTTCCATACAGCGTTACCATGATGCATGGTCAGGACCACTTAATGACTACTGTCTTATTAAAAGATGTGATTCATCACCTCATCGAACTTTATAAAAGAGGAGCAAAATAATGCATAAACTCATTGAACTTATTGAGAAAGGGAAACCATTCTTTGAGAAAATCTCTAGAAACATCTATCTTCGTGCTATTCGTGATGGATTTATCGCTGGTATGCCAGTCATCCTTTTCTCATCTATCTTTATCCTTATTGCCTATGTCCCAAATGCTTGGGGATTCCACTGGTCAAAAGACATTGAGACCTTCTTGATGACTCCTTATAGCTATTCGATGGGTATCCTAGCATTCTTTGTTGGTGGTACTACCGCTAAAGCTTTGACGGATTCGATGAACCGTGACCTACCTGCGACTAATCAGATTAACTTCTTGTCTACAATGCTAGCGTCTATGGTTGGTTTCCTTTTGATGGCAGCTGAACCTGCTAAAGAAGGAGGCTTCTTGACAGCCTTCATGGGTACAAAAGGTCTCTTGACAGCATTTATCGCAGCCTTTGTGACAGTTAATGTTTATAAAGTCTGTGTAAAAAATAATGTTACCATTCGTATGCCTGAAGAGGTTCCACCAAATATCTCTCAAGTATTTAAGGACTTGATTCCGTTCACCGTCTCAGTTGTTCTCCTTTATGGACTTGAACTCCTTGTTAAGGGAACTCTTGGTGTAACTGTTGCAGAATCAATTGGTACACTTCTTGCTCCTCTTTTCTCAGCTGCAGATGGTTACCTTGGAATTACTCTTATCTTTGGTGCTTATGCTTTCTTCTGGTTTGTTGGTATCCACGGTCCTTCAATCGTTGAACCAGCAATCGCCGCTATCACTTACGCCAATATCGATGCAAACTTGCATCTTATCCAAGCTGGACAACATGCAGATAAAGTTATCACTTCTGGCACTCAAATGTTCATTGTTACCATGGGTGGTACAGGGGCTACATTGATTGTTCCATTCTTGTTCATGTGGATTTGTAAATCAGAACGTAACCGTGCTATCGGACGTGCCTCAGTTGTTCCAACATTCTTTGGGGTTAACGAGCCAATCTTATTTGGTGCACCAATCGTATTGAATCCGATTTTCTTTGTACCGTTCATTTTAGCTCCGATTGTCAACGTTTGGATCTTTAAATTCTTTGTTGACACATTGAACATGAACTCATTCTCTGCCAACCTTCCATGGGTTACTCCTGGTCCGTTGGGAATTGTACTCGGTACTAACTTCCAAGTTCTATCATTTATCTTAGCCGGACTCTTGGTAGTTGTTGATACTATCATTTATTACCCATTTGTTAAGGTATACGATGAACAAATTCTTGAAGAAGAACGTTCTGGTAAAACAAACGATGCTCTTAAAGAAAAAGTAGCTGCAAACTTCAATACTGCTAAAGCAGATGCCGTTCTTGAAAAAGCAGGCGTTGCTAAAGAAGATGTAGTAGCAGACAATAACATCACAGAAGAAACTAATGTCCTTGTTCTTTGTGCAGGTGGAGGTACAAGTGGCTTGCTTGCCAATGCCTTGAACAAAGCAGCAGCAGAATACAATGTTCCAGTCAAAGCGGCAGCGGGTGGTTACGGTGCTCACCGTGAAATGTTGCCAGAGTTTGACTTGGTTATCTTGGCTCCACAGGTCGCTTCAAACTTCGATGATATGAAGGCTGAAACAGATAAATTGGGCATTAAACTTGCAAAAACTGAAGGAGCTCAATATATCAAATTGACACGTGATGGACAAGGTGCTCTTGCATTTGTTCAACAACAATTTGATTAATAAATTTGTAAAAGTTATTTGAGACGAGATTACTCTTTCCATTCCTTTTAATATTGTTAACCATATCATTTCATTTCCTTGGTTTCCGGAACTCAGAATCTTGTCTCAAATGCTTTTTTTGAAAGGATTTATAGTTATGACTAAAACACTTCCTAAAGATTTTATTTTTGGTGGCGCTACAGCTGCTTATCAAGCAGAAGGTGCGACTCATACAGATGGTAAAGGCCCAGTTGCATGGGATAAGTATCTTGAAGATAATTATTGGTATACAGCAGAGCCTGCAAGTGATTTTTACCATAAATACCCAGTTGATTTAGAATTAGCTGAAGAATATGGTGTTAATGGTATTCGTATTTCTATTGCCTGGTCTCGTATTTTCCCAACGGGCTACGGCGAAGTAAACGAAAAAGGTGTTGAATTCTACCATAAACTATTTGCTGAATGCCACAAGCGTCATGTTGAACCATTTGTGACTTTGCATCATTTTGACACACCAGAAGCTCTTCATTCAAATGGAGATTTCTTAAACCGCGAAAATATAGAACACTTTGTAGATTATGCCGCTTTCTGTTTTGAAGAGTTTCCAGAAGTAAACTACTGGACAACTTTCAATGAAATTGGCCCAATTGGTGATGGTCAATACTTGGTTGGTAAATTCCCTCCAGGCATTCAATATGATCTTGCCAAAGTCTTCCAATCACACCACAACATGATGGTCTCTCATGCACGTGCTGTAAAATTGTATAAGGATAAAGGTTATAAAGGTGAAATTGGTGTTGTTCATGCTTTACCAACTAAATACCCTTATGATCCGGAAAATCCAGCAGATGTTCGTGCTGCTGAACTTGAAGACATCATCCATAACAAATTTATCTTGGATGCAACATATCTTGGGCACTATTCAGATAAAACGATGGAAGGTGTCAACCATATCCTAGCTGAGAATGGTGGAGAACTTGATCTTCGTGATGAAGACTTCCAAGCACTTGAAGCAGCTAAAGATTTGAATGATTTCCTTGGTATCAACTATTACATGAGTGATTGGATGCAAGCTTTTGATGGTGAGACTGAAATCATTCACAATGGTAAGGGTGAAAAAGGAAGCTCTAAGTACCAAATTAAGGGTGTTGGTCGTCGAGTAGCTCCTGACTATGTTCCACGCACAGACTGGGATTGGATTATTTATCCTGAAGGCTTGTATGACCAAATCATGCGAGTGAAAAATGATTATCCGAATTACAAGAAGATTTACATCACTGAAAACGGTCTCGGATACAAAGATGAGTTTGTAGATAATACTGTTTATGATGATGGTCGTATTGATTACGTGAAGCAACACTTGGAAGTTTTATCAGACGCGATTGCGGATGGTGCAAATGTTAAAGGTTACTTCATTTGGTCACTTATGGACGTTTTCTCATGGTCAAATGGTTATGAAAAACGTTATGGATTGTTCTATGTAGACTTTGATACGCAAGAACGCTATCCTAAGAAATCAGCACATTGGTATAAGAAAGTAGCAGAAACTCAAGTGATAGAGTAATATCACCTGAGAATGTAATAATTTGTTATCCGATTTTTAGATCAGGCTTTGAAAAGGTATATATTATTAATTTCGAAGATTGTCCTATAATTCCTGAGCTTGAAGCTACCTCACTACTAAAATGTAGTAACTGGTGTGTTTCACCTGGAAAAGAGTGGATTTGCCATTCTGATTTAGCATTATCCGAATTTGAATGGGAAGTTTTACAATTACTCGATGTAGCAATATGTGAGACTGTTCACTTCGAGGTAGATTATTTGCCTTTCCAATAACAAAAAGAAAGGAATTGACTGTGACTATCGAATTAAAAAACGAGTATCTTACGGTTCAGTTTAAAACACTTGGTGGTCAACTGACTTCGATTAAAGACAAAGATGGGTTAGAATATCTCTGGCAAGCTGATCCAGAGTATTGGAATGGACAGGCACCAATTCTATTTCCTATCTGTGGTAGTTTACGTAATGATTGGGCTATTTATAGACCTCAAGAAAGACCCTTTTTTACAGGTCTAATTCGTAGACATGGTTTTGTTCGAAAAGAAGAATTTACTCTTGAAGAAGTTAATGAAAATAGCGTGACTTTCAGTATTAAACCAAATGCTGAGATGCTTGATAATTACCTTTATCAGTTTGAACTAAGAGTTGTTTATACCTTGAATGGTAAATCAATTAGAACCGAATTTCAGGTAACGAATTTGGAAATGGAAAAAACAATGCCTTACTTTATTGGAGCCCATCCAGCATTCAATTGTCCTTTAGTAGAAGGTGAAAACTATGAGGATTATTATATTGAATTTAGTGAGGTTGAGTCTTGCTCGATACCAAAGAGTTTTCCTGAGACAGGATTATTAGATTTGCAAGATCGGACACCTTTTTTGGAAAATCAAAAGATTCTCGATTTGGACTACTCACTTTTTTCCCATGATGCCATTACACTTGACCAGCTCAAGTCTCGTAGCGTAACGCTTCGGTCAAGGAAGTCTGGTAAAGGTCTTCGAGTAGATTTTGATGATTTTCCGAACTTGATTCTGTGGTCTACAACTAATAAAAGTCCATTCATTGCTTTGGAACCTTGGAGTGGTCTCTCCACTTCACTTGAAGAAGGTAATTTCTTAGAAGATAAAAGACAGGTAACGAAAATTTCACCTCAAGAAACTTCTAGAAAAATCTATGATATTACTATCCTTAATTAAAATTTGTTATTATTTGAGTCTTCAATAAGATTTGAATACTCTTACCTTGTGATGATAGATTGGTCTTCTCCGTGCCAGTCTTACATCACAAGGTTTTTGAGTTTTTTGTGGGTCTATGTCAACTGTAGTGGGTGACGAAAAGCTAATATCTAAAGACAGTCTGGTAGTAAAAAAATAAGATTATTTACTACTTCTTGATTTAAAATAATAGTGGAGCCATTAATTTGTGGCAAATTCAATTTAATATTTTGCCTCAAATTAGCCACACTTTTTATAGAATTAAGAGGAATAATGAAGTTCTCTTCCTATTAATATTAGTAAATGTTAAGGATAAGTATTCTTTTTATTTTTTGGCGAATGCCGGCTTTTTTGCCACAAATGAGTATCAACATCTTTCGAATGGAATAGTTGACAACTGTTTTTAAGAATTATACTATTGAATTGAATAGATAAGGAGTTGATTTGATGCAAGAGACAATGATTGATTACAAACAAAATATTTACCAAGAGCTATCTCGCTTAACAAAGGGGCTAGGAAGTGAGAAGCGTCTTGATATTTTAAATATATTATCACAGGGACCAAAGACAGTTGAGGGAATTGCGCATGCGACGGGTCTCTCTGTTGCCAATACTTCGCGCCACCTTCAGGTTTTAAAAGAAAGTCACTTGGTGGTGACGAGTCGAAATGGTAATTTTATCCGTTATAGCTTGGCTTCTGAAAAGGTTGTCCAGTTAGTCCTTCTGTTATTTGCCGTCGGTGAAGAACAGTTAGCAGAAGTCAGAGCGATTGAGTCAGACTATGATGAGGCAGCTGGTGTTCCTCAGATTGAGCTCGCTAATGCAATTGAATTAGCAGCTCAGACAGATGTTCTCCTGCTTGATTTAAGGCCTGTTGAGGAGTATGAGGCAGGGCACTTGCCAAAAGCTCTTAATTTACCAATCGATGAGTTTGATCAAAAAAAAGCTCAGCTTCCCAAAGAGAAGACCATCATTGTTTATTGTCGCGGGCGCCAATGTGGCTATGCTAACCTAGCAGCACAGGATTTACAGAGTTTAGGCTACAGTATCTATAGTCTCAATCGCAGTTTTGCTGATTGGAAGTGGGGTGCATCCTCTCGTTCAGAACTTGACTAAGGTGTATTCCTTAGTCTTTTCTTATAACCGGAGACTCGTGAGCAAAATCATTGCAAAATAGATTTAGTGTGCTATAATTCAATTATTCAATAAAAAAGTTGAATTCTTTTTCACTCAAACTATTCAATAATTTCATTGAATTATATCTTTGAAATACTTCTTATTTAGTATCTCAAACAAACTAAGTGATACAAATTGGATTTTTAGAAGGGCTAAGTTAACCTTTTTGAAATTCATTCTTTTATTCTTATGCTATTCAATTATATGATTGAATAGAAGCGATTTATTTTAGATAGGAGTTTTTTATGACGACACAACTAACAACCGAAACATTTGCGAAATCTATCCAAAATGGGGTAAGTTTTATCGATTTTGGGGCGCAGTGGTGCCCACCTTGTCGGATGATGGAGCCGGTAGTGGAAGAACTTTCACAGGACTTTGACGGAAAAGTAACGATTGCTCAGGTGGATGTGGACCAATCACAAGATCTGGCCAATCTCTTTGGCATTCGTTCTATCCCAACAATGGTGATTTTTAAAGATGGCAAACCCGTTGATGCTCTTGTTGGTGTTCATCCTAAAAAAACATTGATAGAAAAAATCCAAGCACAGTTATCATGAGGTGATTTATGTATGATGCAATTATTGTAGGTTCAGGACCTGCAGGGTACACAGCTGGCATTTATTTAAGTCGAGCTGGTTTGAAAAATCGATTGATCACAGGCTATTCTGAGGGTGGTCAATTAACCACCACAACCCTCGTAGAAAATTATCCAGGTTTTGAAAACGGGATTGATGGCAATGAATTAGTCCAAACAATGCGCCGCCAAGCAGAACAGTTTGGCACCGAAATGACCTTTGGATTTGTTCAAAAAATTGAAGGCGAATCGTCTCCTTTCGAGGTACATCTGGATAATGGTGAAATCATTGATACCAAGGCCGTTATTATCGCAACAGGCTCTAGCGCTAAATACCTAGGGATTGAAGGCGAAGAAGAGGCCATCGGAAAAGGTGTCAGCGCTTGTGCGACCTGTGATGCTTTCTTCTATAAAGAGCGTGAAATCCTTGTAGTTGGCGGGGGTGATGTCGCTATGGAAGAAGCCCTCTATTTGACACGCTTTGCATCGAAGGTGACCGTTGTCCACCGCCGCAATGAGTTACGCGCATCTGATATTATGGCCAAACGGGCTCAGGCAAATGATAAAATTCATTGGATGTTAAATTACACGCCTGTCAAAGTTACATCTAATCTGATGGGAATGACTGGTTTGGATGTTCGTAATAATGAAACAGGTGATATTGAGCACATTCAGGCTGACGGTCTCTTTGTGGCCATTGGTCATCAGCCAAACACCGATTTTCTTGATGGAAAATTAGCATTGGATGATAAAGGCTATATTCAAACACAGGCAGGAACAGCAAAGACCTCTGTTGCAGGTATTTTTGCAGCTGGTGATGTGCAAGATCCAAAATACCAACAAGCCATTACTGCAGCAGGTAGCGGTGCCATTGCTGCCCTAGATACATTGGCCTATATTGATAACCTATGATGAAATCAGTCACGTCTAGTATCGAATTAGAAGAACTGTTAGCCGAACATCAAAATCTAGCTCTTCTTGTTTCAGGAAATCAATGCAGTCTATCGTCTCTTGGGCAAAAAGAACTCATAGACACGGCTGAACGAGAGCATTTGGTGCTTTACCAAGCAGATATTTTTCAAGTGCCCCGTCTTATTTCTTTATTTGGCATTCAGCCTACCCTGACGAGTTTATTAGTCTTTAAAAAGGGTCAATTGGTGGATAAGAAAGAGGTTTAAATGGCAAGAAAAGCTTTGATACAAAGGAAAAAGAAGGCCTATCCGGTTCAAGAATACTCACGCTGTTTGGCATGCGGCCGCCCGCATTCGGTTTACCGCAAGTTTAAACTTTGTCGGATTTGTTTACGCCAGCAAGTTTACCAAGGTGTCATTCCTGGGTTGAAAAAAGCTTCTTGGTAGTAGAAAGAAAGGAAGAAATATGGAAATTAGTTACTGGTCAGATATTGCCTGTCCATTTTGTTACATTGGTGCTAGTCGGATGAAGCGTGCTATGGCAGCTGTTGGTTTAAACCCGGAAGATTTGACAATGAAAGCTTACCAGCTAAATCCCAATGCGCCTTTAGAAACAAGTGAAACCATGCTCACAGAGTTTGCTGCCAGTCACGGTATGACCACTGAGCAAGCTAAAGCTCAGTTTGCGCACATGGAAAGCGTGGGAAATGAAGAAGGGCTTCGTATTGATATGGCGGGGATTATCCCAACCAACACCTTTTCAGCTCACCGTCTTATTAAATGGTCGCAGAAGTATTTAGATAAAAAAGATCATCAAAATTTCATTATGGCCTTGTACTATCTTTACTTTGAAGAACATGCCAATATTGCGGATCATTCTGTGTTACTAGCTGTTATCAGTGAGTTCGCTCTACCACAAGAAGAGGCAGTGCAGGTTCTTGCTGGCGATGCGTTTGCTGACGAGGTCAAACGCGATATCTTAGAAGCCAATCAATCAGGCGTTCAAGGTGCACCTTTCTTTGTTCTGAACAATAAGTATGGCATTTCAGGTGCTCAGCCTTATGAATACATGTTAGCGGTATTAAAACAAATTCAAGCAGAGGAAGGAGCACAATAAAATGATAGATACCCCTTTTCAACTATTAGACAGCAATTCAGAAGAGACAGGTTTAGTTTGTGGGATTGATGGCTGCAGCATAGAGCCCTCAACACAGCCGTTAGAAACTACCTCTCAGCCATTAGAAAAAAGCAAAAAAGCAGTCATTAGGAGGGCAGAATGGAAAAACAAAGGGTAGAAGCCTTGTCAGATGCTATATTGGCCATTATTGTCACAATTATGGCCTTGGAGTTACAGTTACCTGAGGAATTGACAGTAGTAGGACTTAGAAGCATGCTACCCATGCTTTTTATCTACATTACTAGTTTTTTGCAAATCATGGCAGTCTGGCTATATTATCATGAACTCTACAAATTAGTAGATCATGTCAGCTTTCGTTTATTTGGAGCCAATAGTTTTTGGCTTTTAACAGCTAGTTTTGTTCCCTTAGCGACTCGAGGGATTGGACAGCATTCCGCTAATTTTGCCTTTCTCCTGTTTTACCTCATCGTTCTTGCCCTTTGGGATGTAGCTTGGATAATCATGACAGCAATGGTGATCAAGACGAGTCAAAGACCGTTATCAGCTGAAGAAAAAAAGATACCTTATCGGTGGGCACTATTATATGGATTGCAGCTAGTAATCATATTATTAGTTGGTTATCTTTTTCCAAATCTCATTCCTATTGCCCCGCTGCTGATGATTGTTAATGTTATCTATGGTTTTTTAAGCAACAAATCTTGAAAAAGACTAAAAATAATGGCTAAATAGCATCGGTTATAAAAACCAGGTCTTAAGAAAGCTCGTAAAGCTTCACAATTCTCAAAACGTTAATTCGTTGCTGGGAAGCACAATACAAACGAAAATACTTTGCAACTTGCAAGGTGTTTTTTTGTATGAGAATTGGCGGTGCGCAATTAGGATAGCTCTAGCGACTTTAGTCGCATAGAGATATGCTATGCATAGTTGCCCCAAGAAAACAAGCGAAGCGATGTTTGATTGGATGGCAACCACTGCACTCAAAACGTTAATCGATACGATTATATCAACGTTTCAAAGCACTCAAGAGTTTACCTCATGGGTGCTTTTTTGTATAGATTTCTGAAAAATTGTTCAAAATCTTACTAGAGTTTTGTCTTCATCTTGAAATTCTGACAACAATGTGATATATTTATAACAGATAAGGTGTGATGTATTTATAACATAGTGAAAGAAGGTGACGAAAATGAAAATGTCGAAGAACTTAAAGATAATCCTTTATATCGCTAGCGTGCTTATTGTTGTATGTTTAGTTTTATTGCTGGGGAATCATCTACCGATTCTAGCAAAAGGTGCTATTATGACGATGTCTTGGCTTCCTACGTATTTGGCTTGTACGATGCTATCGGTCCTCTCAAAATCAACCTATCAAAAGAAAGAGAAAAATATGTTTGGGATTACTGCAAAATTATATACAGTGCTTGTATTTCTCTCGTCCTCGATTTATACTATTGGAGTTTGGCTTCTAACTCCTGGTTCTTTGATTAAGAATATAATGTTAGGAATTGGATTAAGTGTTCAGTTGTTATTAATGTTTTACTTCTTATTCAAGAGAATTAATGAAAAACCCGATGAACGATTTTATAGAAATATTGCAAAGTCCTCTTCCATTTTGTTTACAATAGCAATCTTTATATTATTGGGAATTGCAACCTTGATAGCCGTCTGTAAAGTTTTCATTTTGAATGCTGGATTTCTTTATATTTTGGTGGCTTTTTTACTCTTATTATTTGCCATTACTTACTTTATCATTGAAAAAAGGGGATGAAATATGGCGAAAGAAAGTAAAATAAAGACTAACTTGAAAGAAGTAAGGGAAGCTTATGGTATGACTCAACAAGATTTAGCAGATCAAGTAGGAATACGGAGAGAAACGATTGTTCACTTAGAAAATAACCGCTACAACCCTTCGTTGGAAATGGCTTTAAAAATAGCACAAGTCTTTAATAAACAAGTGGAAGAACTATTTCGTCTGAAATAAGAGAAGTAAAACAATCCAATTGATTTGTGTATTAGTTTTTTGGAGACTTGTTATTCTGAGAAGAGGTCTTGGTAAGAGGGAGTGTTTTCAAAGGAATTTTCTTGACTTCACCTTAGTTGAAACGCTTTTAAAAATAAGATAATAGTTTATTTTTCAAGCATTTTAACCCAATAATAGAACTTTTTAGGCAGAAATGTTTTTAAAAATGCTAATGTTTCTCTAATCTATTCGGTTTTTAGGCCCTGCATATTATGTAGTTATCATACAAAAGCGCTCAGAGTGAATGAGTACATTCATTTGAAAGTTGATATTGTTCTATACCTCAAACAACTTAGATTTGGTCATTTTATAGGACTCTTCTAGCCATTGTTTTTTATAATAATGAATGTATATTTTAAAAATTATGCTTTTATATATGATTTAAATTTGTATTTAAACTTAGCAGAGGACATAATAAATTAGCTAAAATAACATTAAAATTAAAAATGATTAATTATTACTATTTGGTAACAGACTTCAAAAACCCTTTGTTTGTAGGAATTGTAGGATATATTAAAAATTTAAAAAAGTTTTTAAAAATTGTTGACATATCTCTAGATAGTGTTATAATCTATAGATGTCAGGGAGGTCCTGATACTAAATATATAATAATCCATTAGAGGAGAAACAATTATGAAAAAAGTATTGCTTACATCAGCTGCAGTTCTTGCAGTATTCGCTTCATCAGCAGCAGTTTTCGCTAACGACGGTAACGTTCACACTGGAAACCTTGATAACAAAACAGAAGTAACTGGTAAAGACTTCTTCTCAAACGAGACTGATGGTCTTACTCAAGCTGCTAAAGATGGTCTTAACAACGTTGATGCAGATTCAACTAAACAAAAATTTGAAGATGCTGGTGAACACATCGAACCAAAACGTGATGCTAACGGAAACATCATCAAAGACGAATTTGTAGTTACTGATAAAGCTAACGCTAACAAAGACGCTAAAGAAGAAGCTAAAGCTGTTAAAGCTGCAGAAAAGAAAGCTCCAGCAGCAGCAAAAGCTGACGCTAAAGCTCTTCCAAACACAGCAGCTGTTAAATAATTAACTGCTATTGCTAAAAAGAATATCACTGGGGCTAGGGCTTCGGTGATATTTTTCTATGGATAAAGAAAAGGATTTGACATTTTATGAGTAATCACAATCGTAAATCTAATGGATCTCGCAATAAACTGATTGCTGGGATTTCTGCCGTAGTAATTGCTGCTTTGGCTATCTTCCTTGGCTTCCAGTTTATGTCTCCAACAGCATCATCCTCTAATGGTGTTAAGAGTGTTTTAACGACTAAAAAAGCAAACACTTATAAAGTTTCAGATGAGGAGAAAGCCTACCTCAAAAATAAATTTGATGGTCTTGAGGCAACAAACCCTGATACTATCGCTTATGTCTATGCACCAGGGACTAAATTGGATGAGCCAGTTGTTCAAACAACGGACAATTCAACCTATTTAGATAAAACATTTGATGGAGGAAACGTTCCGTATTTGGGAACTGTCTTCATGGATACAGACAATAAGAAAGATTTCAGTGATCGTTTGACTTGGCTCTTTGGCCATGCTCGAGGCAGTAAGGTTGCTGATAGTCGTATGTTCAACGATGTTAACTACTATAGTGATCAGTCGTTCTTTGATAAACACAAATATGTTGTTATTGAGACGCCTCAACGTAAGTACTATTATGAAGCGCTTGCTATGGTAATTGTGCCTGAAGACACAGCTTTCTATCGTACATCATTTGAAAGTGATAAAGACTTTAAACAACAGTTGGATATTATCTATGATCAAGCAAGTGTTAAAAACAAGGATTTGAAGGTTAGTGCTTCAGATAAATACCTCGTTCTTTCTACTTGTCGTGAGGAAGATGAAACGATTCGTGCCAATCTCTACTTACGTCAAATTCCAGACTCTGAAATGTCTGATTTTGTAGCTAAACATGGTAAAGATTTGGAATACACACCAACACGCTAATCATTAACAGAACTCTACTTCAGTATGAAGTAGAGTTTTTATCTTGTCTAAGAAAACTGCTCTTTTCAATCGTCGTGGAATTGAGATGTAACCGTTTATTAATCTTTTTTATCATCAATGGATAAGTTTTTTTGGTACACTAGAAGTATGAAAAAGGAGAGTATTATGAAACAGAGCCAGGCTAAAAAGCGTGACAATGCGATGACTAATAAGATTTTGATGGGGTTAATTGCTCTTGTCTTAGGTTTGCTTTTTCTTGAGATTTTAATTGTTCATAGTAAGAACGAACAGCAAAAGAGTGCCTCGAACCAAGTACAGACAGCACGTATCATGGCTAATGGGGACTTGCTCTATCATGACGGTCTCTATATGAGTGCCCTGCAGGCAGATGGTAGTTATGATTTCACGGAGAATTTTACTTATGTGAAGCCGTGGTTAAAGCAGGCTGATTTGGTTTTGGGTGATTTTGAGGGAACTATCAATCCTGACTATCCCTTGTCAGGCTATCCTCTGTTTAATGCTCCTCAATCAGTGACTGCAGCTATTAAGGATGCTGGCTATGATGTCATGGATTTGGCTCATAATCATATCTTGGATTCTGGTTTAGAGGGAGCTTTTACAACAGCTGATGCTTTTAAAAAAGTAGGAATTGATCCTGTTGGTGTTTATGAAAAGCCAGTTCGTGACAAGGCGCCACTCCTCATAAAGAATGTTAATGGTATCAAGGTTGCAATACTTTCCTATGCTTATGGTTACAATGGCCTAGAGTCAAACTTAACGGATAAAGAGGTTGCAGACCACTTATCGAATTTGGATGAAAAACGTATGAAAGCTGAGATTCAGCGTGCAGAAAAAGAAGCAGATATTACGGTTATCATGCCTCAGATGGGTGTTGAGTATCGTTTGGAACCGACAGATGAACAGGTTAAACTCTATCATAAGATGATTGATTGGGGTGCCGATATTATCTTTGGAGGTCATCCTCATGTGGTTGAGCCTTCAGAGGTGGTTAAAAAGGATGGGCAGCAAAAACTTATTATTTACTCAATGGGGAATTTTATCTCTAACCAGCGCATAGAGACTATGGATGGTGTGGATAGTGCAGAGTGGACAGAGAGAGGTGTCTTAATGGATGTGACCCTTGAGAAAAAGAATGGTCAAACCACGATTAAGACGGCTCAAGCACATCCGACTTGGGTTAACCGTACGCCTAAAGGAACAACTTCGCCAGAGGGGTATCCTTTGTATACTTACCAAACTTATATTTTAGAGGATTTCATTAAAGGTGGTAAATACAGAAATAAACTAGATGAAGAGACCAAAGAACGTATCGATACTGCCTATAAAGAAATGAATGCCCATGTTAATTTAAAATGGAAATAAAGCTAAGATATCGCCTAAATTTGGCGGTATTTTTTGTTTATTGACAAGTTACCCACAGACTTATCCACAGGTGTGGATAAGTCTGTTAACTGTGTTGAATATTGATTTTTCAAGGTTTTAAAAGAAGGAAATTATTTAGGTTGTGAACAAGTTTATCCACAAGTAGTTAAGTCAAAGAGAGGATGTTTTCATAAACGATAATGATTAAATGTCGCTGAAATATTCGTCTTTTTCAAGAAAAAAGAGGCAATTTTCATAAAAAATAGCATTTTTAATCAAAATATGCTAAAATTATACAAAATAAAATGATGGAGGCTTCTCATGAAAGCAATTATTACAGTTGTAGGTAAGGACAAAGCAGGTATTGTTGCGGGTGTTGCGACTAAGGTAGCAGAACTTGGTTTGAATATTGATGATATTTCTCAAACAGTCCTTGATGAATTCTTTACCATGATGGCGGTTGTATCATCGGAAGGCAAACAAGATTTTACACACCTACGTGCTGAATTGGAAGCCTTTGGTGAGTCATTGAACGTTAAAATCAACATCCAAAGTTCAGCGATTTTTGATGCGATGCACAACTTGTAAGATAGGAGTAGCTTAAAATGGATATTAAACAGGTCACAGAAACCATTGCCATGATTGAGGAACAGAATTTTGATGTTCGTACCATTACCATGGGAATCTCACTCCTAGACTGTATCGATTCAGATATCGATAAGGCAGCGGAAAAAGTATATAACAAGATTGTATCTAAGGCTAAGGATTTGGTAACTATTGGCGACGAGATTGCGGCTGAACTTGGTATTCCGATTGTTAATAAACGTGTATCTGTTACTCCGATTTCAATCATCGGTGCGGCAACAGATGCTACAGACTATGTACCTTTTGCGAAGGCGCTTGACCGAGCAGCTAAGGAAATCGGCGTTAACTTTATTGGTGGTTTCTCTGCACTCGTTCAGAAGGGCTACCAAAAAGGTGATGAAATTCTTATTAATTCTATTCCACGTGCGCTTGCAGATACTGATTTTGTCTGTTCGTCTGTCAACATTGGTTCAACAAAGACCGGTATTAACATGACAGCAGTACGTGACATGGGACGTATCATCAAAGAGGCTTCTCAGGCAGATCCAATGGGTCCAGGTAAATTGGTTGTCTTTGCCAATGCGGTTGAAGATAATCCATTTATGGCAGGTGCCTTCCACGGTGTTGGTGAGGCTGATGTTGTAATCAATGTTGGGGTTTCGGGTCCTGGTGTTGTGCAACGTGCAGTTGAGAAAGTTCCAGGCGAAAGTTTCGATGTTTTAGCTGAAACAGTTAAGAAGACTGCCTTCAAAATCACACGTGTTGGTCAGTTGGTTGGTCAAATGGCCAGTGAACGTCTTGGTGTCGAGTTCGGTATTGTAGATTTGTCTCTTGCACCAACACCAGCAGTTGGTGATTCAGTAGCCCGTGTCCTTGAAGCGATGGGTCTTGAAGTTGTTGGTACACATGGTACTACTGCAGCTCTAGCCCTTCTTAATGACCAAGTTAAAAAAGGTGGTATCATGGCATGTAACCAAGTTGGTGGTTTGTCAGGTGCCTTTATTCCAGTTTCTGAAGATGAGGGTATGATTGCGGCTGTTAAATCTGGTCATATCAATCTTGAAAAATTGGAAGCTATGACAGCCATCTGTTCTGTTGGTCTAGACATGATTGCTATTCCTGCTGATACGCCAGATACTACAATCGCGGCCATGATTGCTGATGAAGCAGCTATCGGTGTTATTAACCAGAAAACAACAGCTGTTCGTATTATTCCTTATGGTAAGGAAGGTGACATGTTGGAACTTGGAGGTCTTCTTGGGTATGCACCGGTAATGAAGGTAAACAAAGCTTCGTCGGCTGACTTCATTGCGCGTGGTGGTCAAATCCCAGCTCCTGTTCACAGCTTTAAAAACTAAACGGATGATAAATGCTTTGCCAATTGGTAAGGCATTTTCTGATGGTCTCGCTGGCTAGATAGTCGAGGGGATTTGTGCTATAATGAATTCAAAAATGACGGAAAGAAGGGGCGCTATGAGTAAGGTTAGGTTATATATTGCGAGACACGGCAAAACCATGTTTAACACCATTGGTCGTGCACAAGGTTGGTCTGATAGCCCTTTGACCCCGTTCGGTGAAGAAGGTATTCGTGAATTGGGGCTAGGTCTGAAAGCAGCAGGTATTCCTTTTAAAGCTGCATATTCTAGTGATTCAGGTCGAACGATTCAAACCATGGATATCATTTTGCGTGAGACGGGTTTAGAAACTATTCCCTATAAACGTGACAAACGTATTCGTGAGTGGTGTTTTGGTAGTTTAGATGGTGGCTATGATGGTGAACTTTTCTACGGTGTGCTACCGAGAACAGATGCTTTTCAAGGTAAGGATTTGCATGAGGTAACTTATCCTGAACTTGCACAAGGTATCCTTGATGTGGATACGGCTGGTTGGGCAGAGTCTTGGGAAGTGCTCAGGAAACGTATTATAGAAGGGTTTACAGCTATGGCTGAGGATCTTGAGAGGTCTGGTGGTGGTGATGCTATCGTCGTTAGTCATGGTATGACTATCGCAACTTTTGCATGGTTAATTGATCCTTCTGTCGAGCATCCTTCATTGGACAACGGTTCGGTTACTGTTGTTGCTTATGAAAATGGTAAATTTACATTAGAAGCACTTGGCGATATGACTTATCGTCAGGTTGGGCGAGAGATAATAGAAAAAGAAAATGGTAAAAAATAACTATCCAAGTCGCCGTCGGGCGAAAAAGCAAACCAACTGGTTTTTGGTTATCAGTAGTGTCTTGATTGCAGTTCTTTTAGTTGCAGCAGGACTTTATTCAGTATTTGGTGTCAGCCGTACAGTCCAACAAACCAATGGATCGTCAGTAACAAAAAGTAGTAAACAAGCTACCGATGCGACTCAAAGCAAGGATACAAAGGGACTACCTGATGTATCGCCTAAAGACTGGCAATTGCTTTTGGTAAATCGAGATAATAAGTCTAAAGAACTTAACCCTGAGATTGCTGACGTTGATGGTGTTTCTGTAGATGCAAGAATTGCTAAGAACGTTAAGGAGTTTTTAGCGGCTGCTCAAGAAATTGATCCAAGTTATCACTTGATATCAGGTTATCGTAGTGTTGCTTATCAGACAGAACTTTATAACAGTTATGTTCAGCAGGAAATGGCTGCTGACCCAAGTTTGACGGAGTCTCAGGCGGAGAAAAAGGTTCAAACCTATTCACAACCACCAGGAGCGAGTGAACACCAAACAGGTCTTGCGATTGATATGAGTACTGTAGATAGCTTAAATGAAGCAGATCCAGATACAGTAGCTAAAGTCAAAGAGTTGGCGCCGAAATATGGCTTTGTTCTTCGTTTTCCAGATGGTAAAACATCGTCAACGGGTGTAGGCTACGAGGATTGGCATTTCCGCTATGTTGGTAAAGAGTCAGCAGAGTATATGACTGAACATAATCTTACTTTGGAGGAATATTTGGCATTATTAAAGGAGAAAGCTAAGTGAGACGACGTTTTAAACTAAAAGCCTTCATTACCTTAGTTGTTGTTTTTGCTTTAGGTATTCTCTTACCTTTGATTCTTCATGCCTCTACAGATGATAATGCGCGTGCGGTAAAGGTTGCTTACACACAGCAAGAATTTATTGAGACCTTAGCTCCAACAGCTCAAAAGATGTCTAAAAACTATGGTGTACCTGCGTCTATTCTCCTTAGTCAAGCTGCATATGAGTCAAATTATGGTAGCAGTCTTTTATCTGTTAAATACCATAACATCTACAGTCTCCCTGCTCAGCCAGGTCAAGAACGTATTCGTTTAAAGGATAGTATCTACAGTAAAGGTAAATGGCAATACCAAAAGGTGGATTTTGCAGTTTTTAAGGATTGGTCAAGTTCTATGATGACTTATTTAGAAGAACTTCGCCAAGGAACATGGGGCGAGTCGACCTATAAAGAGGTGGCAGGAACGACTAGTTATAAAGTTGCGGCAGAAAAACTACAAGCTGCGGGTTTTAGCAGTGATCCAGATTATGCCAAACACCTCATATCTATTATTGAGACCTATCATTTGTCAAAATATGATTGATAAGATTAGAGTACCTCTGAGGTGCTCTTTTTTTGCTTTTCTAGGTCTTAAGATGTATTTTTAGCACTCTCGCAAAAAGAGTGCTAATTTTTTTGGTTTTTTGGGTTGACATGTTCAAGTTTAGGTGTATAATAGAATCATAAGTTAGCAGTCGATGTATTAGAGTGCTAATGAATAGAAATGAGGTGACATCGTGATTACGCAAAGGCAAAACACTATTTTGAATTTGATAGTTGAGATGTTCACTCGTACACATGAACCGGTTGGTTCTAAAGCATTACAAGAATCAATTGATTCGAGTTCAGCGACCATTCGTAATGACATGGCCAAGCTTGAAAAGATGGGCTATCTTGAAAAAGCTCATACTTCTAGTGGGCGTATGCCAAGCCGAGCAGGTTTCCAGTATTTCGTCGCTAATTCTTTGAATCTTGATACGATTGATGAACAAGATGTTTACCAAGTGGTCAAGGCCTTTGATTTTGAAGCCTTTAAACTTGAAGATATCTTGGATGCAGCGGCGAAGTTGCTGGCAGAAATGACAGGATGTACAGCAGTGATTCAAGATGTGGAACCGACACGACAACGTCTGACTGGATTTGACATTGTTCATCTATCCAATCACGACGCTTTAGCGGTTCTTACTCTAGATGAATCTAAGCCTGTGACAGTTCAGTTTGCTATTCCAAAAAATTTCTTGTCTAGTGATTTGGAAATTCTTCATAAGCTTGTTCAAGAACGTTTTTTGGGAAACACTGTCTTAGATATCCATTACCGATTGAGAACTGAGATTCCTCAGATTGTGCAGAAGTATTTCAAGATAACAGATAATGTTCTAGATTTGTTTGATTATATCTTTTCACAACTTTTTAAGGAATTGATTTTCATCGAAGGTAAGGTTGCATCACTGACTTATGCCGACTTAAAAACTTATCAATTTTTGGACAATCCACAACATGTGGCACTTGAGCTTCGATCAGCTATCTCCGATGATGAAGTGACCAAGATTTCGGTTGCAGAATCAACTGAAGAAGCGCTTGAAAATGTCACAGTTATGAGTCATAAATTCCTGATTCCTTATCGTGGGATGGCGCTCATGCATGTGATTGGCCCAGTTGAAATGGATTATCGTCGCATGGTTAGTTTGGTCAATGTTATTAGTAGAGTTTTGGTTATGAAGTTGACGGATTATTACCGTTACCTCAATAGTAACCATTATGAAGTTAGCTAAGATATAACATTTAAAAAGTATAGAAAGAGGTGTATGCCTTGACTGAAGATATTAAAAAAGAAGAAGTGAAAGAAGAGGAAGCTACGGAGACAACTGAAGAAGTTGTAGAGGAAGTAAGCGAACCTTCTGAACTTGAAGAAGCCCAAGCGCGTGCCGAAGAATTTGAAAACAAATACCTTCGTGCCCATGCAGAAATGCAAAACATTCAGCGCCGTGCAAATGAAGAACGTCAACAATTACAAAAGTATCGTAGCCAAGATTTGGCAAAAGCAATTTTGCCATCACTTGATAACCTTGAACGTGCTCTTGCCGTTGAGGGCTTGACTGATGATGTCAAAAAAGGTTTGGAAATGGTGCAAGAAAGTTTAGTGCATGCTCTTAAAGAGGAAGGGATTGAAGAAATTCCAGCAGATGGTGATTTCGATCATAACTTCCACATGGCTATTCAAACAATGCCTGCAGATGATGAACATCCAGCAGATACGATTGCACAAGTTTTCCAAAAAGGGTATAAACTCCACGAACGCGTCTTACGCCCAGCTATGGTAGTTGTATACAACTAGGATACAAAGTCCGTAAAAGCTCACAGTAAAAATAGGAGATTGACGAAGTGTTCGATGAACACAAGGAAATCTATCTTTTTTACCCAGAGCTTAGGGCGTGTTCAACTAGGCAATTCTGACGGTTGCTGAAGCAACTCGTCAGAAAACGGCAATCGCTATGGCGCTTGCCTAGCCTCCTAACTAACTCGTCGTCAAAATAAAATCGATTTCGACTTCTTGTGTCGTAACATAATTGAAAACTTGTCCGAAATGACAGAAAACTATGAATGAAAGATAAAAAAGCAAAATAGAAATTAAGTAAAAAGGGGAAAAACATATGTCTAAAATCATTGGTATTGACTTAGGTACAACAAACTCAGCAGTAGCAGTTCTTGAAGGAACTGAATCAAAAATTATCGCAAACCCAGAAGGTAACCGCACAACTCCATCTGTTGTGTCATTCAAAAATGGTGAAATCATCGTTGGTGACGCTGCAAAACGTCAAGCAGTAACAAACCCAGATACAATCATCTCTATCAAATCTAAGATGGGTACTTCTGAAAAAGTTTCTGCAAACGGTAAAGAATACACACCACAAGAGATTTCAGCTATGATTCTTCAATACTTGAAAGGTTATGCTGAAGATTACCTTGGTGAAAAAGTAACTAAAGCAGTTATCACAGTTCCTGCTTACTTCAACGATGCACAACGTCAAGCAACAAAAGACGCTGGTAAAATCGCTGGTCTTGAAGTAGAACGTATCGTCAACGAACCAACAGCAGCAGCCCTTGCTTATGGTTTGGATAAGACTGATAAAGAAGAAAAAATCTTGGTATTCGACCTTGGTGGTGGTACATTCGACGTATCTATCCTTGAACTTGGTGACGGTGTCTTTGACGTATTGGCCACTGCAGGGGATAACAAACTCGGTGGTGATGACTTTGACCAAAAAATCATCGACCACATGGTTGAAGAATTCAAGAAAGAAAATGGAATCGACTTGTCAACAGACAAGATGGCTCTTCAACGTTTGAAAGACGCAGCAGAAAAAGCTAAGAAAGACCTTTCAGGTGTCACTTCAACACAAATCAGCTTGCCATTCATCACTGCCGGTGAGGCTGGACCTCTTCACTTGGAAATGACATTGACTCGTGCGAAATTCGATGATTTGACTCGTGACCTTGTAGAACGTACGAAAACTCCAGTTCGTCAAGCCCTTTCAGATGCAGGTTTGAGCTTGTCAGATATTGACGAAGTTATCCTTGTCGGTGGTTCAACTCGTATCCCTGCCGTTGTAGAAGCTGTTAAAGCTGAAACTGGTAAAGAACCAAACAAATCAGTTAACCCTGATGAAGTAGTTGCCATGGGTGCTGCTATCCAAGGTGGTGTTATTACTGGTGATGTCAAAGACGTTGTCCTTCTTGATGTAACTCCATTGTCACTTGGTATCGAAACAATGGGTGGAGTGTTCACAAAACTTATTGACCGCAACACTACTATTCCAACATCTAAATCACAAGTCTTCTCAACTGCAGCAGACAACCAACCAGCCGTTGATATCCATGTTCTCCAAGGGGAACGCCCAATGGCAGCAGATAACAAGACTCTTGGACGCTTCCAATTGACTGATATCCCAGCTGCACCTCGTGGTATCCCACAAATCGAAGTTACTTTCGATATTGATAAGAACGGTATCGTATCTGTTAAAGCTAAAGACCTTGGAACTCAAAAAGAACAAACAATTGTCATCCAATCTAACTCTGGTTTGACAGACGAAGAAATTGAAAAGATGATGAAAGATGCTGAAGCAAATGCTGAAGCAGATGCAAAACGTAAAGAAGAAGTAGATCTTCGTAACGAAGTTGACCAAGCTATCTTTGCGACTGAAAAAACAATCAAAGAAACAGAAGGTAAAGGCTTCGACACAGAACGTGATGTTGCTCAATCAGCTCTTGATGACCTTAAGAAAGCTCAAGAATCAGGCAATCTTGATGATATGAAGGCTAAATTGGAAGCTCTTAACGAAAAAGCTCAAGCTCTTGCAGTTAAACTTTACGAACAAGCTGCAGCAGCACAACAAGCTCAAGCAGGAGCAGAAGGTGCACAAACAGCAGATAACCCAGGCGACGATGTCGTAGACGGAGAGTTTACTGAAAAATAAGATGTAAAGTCCATTAAAACCTCACAGTGAAAATAGGAAGATTTCTCTTTTTCACCAAGAGGTTAGGGCGTGCTCAGTTCGGTAAGGTGTTGAGCTTAGCTAGTAAATGATAAAAAGAAATCCAGAGGTTGCAAACCAGCCTCTGTTTTTCGCTAAAATAAGTGAAGTGAATATAAGATATAGTTTTACTTCGTATCGTAACAAATATAAAATAGAAAGGAACAAAGAGTGTTCGTCGTTGAACACGGGCTATGGATTAAGCAAAAAAGATAGTTGGTTTCAAGGGACTAGGTGTTCATCTTCAAAACTATTACTTTGGCTTTCTCCATTAGATGCCCTTTGTATCTAAAATTATGAACAATACCGAATATTACGATCGTCTTGGGGTATCTAAGGATGCCTCTCAAGATGAAATTAAACGTGCCTATCGTAAGATGTCTAAGAAATACCACCCAGACATTAATAAAGAACCGGGTGCGGAAGAAAAATATAAAGAGGTTCAAGAGGCCTACGAAACTTTAAGTGATGACCAAAAACGTGCAGCCTATGACCAATACGGACCAGATGGTGCGAATGGTTTTGGTGGTCAAGGAGGCTTTGGTGGCTTCGATGGTGGTGCAGGCTTTGGTGGCTTTGAGGATATCTTCTCTAGCTTCTTTGGTGGTGGTGCTACTCGTAACCCGAATGCTCCACGTCAAGGTGATGATCTTCAGTACCGTGTCAACCTAAGCTTCGAAGAGGCGATTTTTGGTGCCGAAAAAGAAGTTCACTACAATCGTGAAGCAACATGTAAGACATGTTCGGGATCTGGTGCAAAACCTGGCACAAGCCCTGTAACTTGTGGTCGCTGTCATGGTCAAGGAGTTATCAATGTTGATACGCAAACACCACTTGGTATGATGCGTCGTCAAGTAACCTGTGATGTCTGTCATGGAACAGGTCAAGAAATTAAAGAGCCATGTCAAACTTGTCATGGAACAGGACATGAAAAACAAAGTCATAAAGTATCTGTCAAGATTCCAGCAGGTGTTGAAACAGGTCAACAAATTCGTCTTGCGGGTCAAGGTGAAGCTGGTTTCAATGGTGGTCCTTATGGAGACCTCTTTGTAATCATCAATGTTAATCCAAGCGATAAATTTACTCGTGATGGTTCAACAATTTACTATACACTTAACATTTCCTTTGTCCAAGCAGCTCTTGGTGATACTGTCGAAGTACCAACAGTTCATGGAAATGTTGAGATGACCATTCCAGCAGGAACTCAAACAGGCAAAACTTTCCGTCTAAAAGGAAAGGGTGCTCCACGTCTTCGTGGAGGTTCACAAGGAGACCAACACGTTACAGTTAAGATTGTAACTCCTACGAAGCTAAACGATGCTCAAAAAGAAGCTCTCCTTGCATTCGCCAAGGCAAGTGGAGATGAAAAAATCGCACCACAGAAAAAAGGTTTCTTCAATAAAGTAAAGGATGCCTTAGAAGATTTATAAAGGAAGGACGCTGAAGGCGTCTTTTTCTTTATTTCGAAAACTGTATGGGGTCACTTGACAATCGACCTACTTTTTATCCTTGAAAAAATCTGATATGATAATTTTATGGTTAGATACAAAGCGACAATTTCCTATGATGGTACACTTTTCTCAGGTTTTCAAAGACAACCAAATGCACGTTCTATTCAAGAAGAGCTTGAAAAGACTCTTTTACGGTTAAATAGCGGTACACCTGTCACCGTTCATGGAGCGGGGCGTACAGATGCAGGTGTTCATGCCTATGGACAAGTTATCCACTTCGACTTGCCCCAGGAGCGGGATCCAGAGAAGTTACGTTTTGGTTTAGATACGCAATGTCCAGATGATATTGATGTTGTTAGTATTGAACTTGTATCAGAAGAATTTCATGCACGATACAATAAACATAGTAAAACTTATGAGTTTCTAGTAGATGCAGGGCGACCTAAGAACCCTATGATGCGTAATTATGCGACCCACTATCCCTACCCTCTAAGTTTAGCACCTATGCAGGAGGCCGCTAAGGATTTGGTCGGTACACATGATTTTACAGGCTTCACAGCTTCAGGAACTTCTGTAGAAAATAAAGTACGCACAATTACACAAGCTAGTGTATCTATCGATGAGAAAACTGGATTTTATATCTTTACTTTTTCTGGCAATGGTTTTCTCTATAAGCAAGTTAGAAATATGGTCGGTACCTTGTTGAAGATTGGCAATGGTCGCATGCCTGTTTCGCAAGTTAAGACAGTGTTGGAAAGTCGTAATCGTAATCTCGCAGGACCAACGGCAGCAGGAAATGGGTTATATTTGAAGGAGATAAGATATGAGTGATGAATTGATTTTAGCGATTTCGGGGAATGATATTTTTAGTGGTGGCGGACTTCATGCAGATTTAGCGACGTTTACCACAAATAAACAGCATGGATTTGTGGCTCTTACCTGTCTGACAGCTATGACTGAGAATGGTTTTGAGGTCATTCCGGTTGATACTAATGTTTTTAAACAACAACTTGACTCACTAAAAGATGTCCCATTCTCAGCAATAAAAATTGGTTTGTTGCCTAACGTTGAAATCGCAGAATTAACGTTGGATTTTGTTAAAAAACATTCTGATATTCCAATTGTCTTGGATCCCGTTTTAGTATGTAAGGAGACTCATGACGTTGAAGTTTCTCAACTACGTGATGAATTGGTTAAATTTTTCCCTTATACCACGGTTATCACTCCGAACTTACCTGAAGTCGAACTGCTTATAGATAGAAAGGTTAAGACTCTTGATGACATGAAGCATGCGGCTAGCTATCTCAATGAATTAGGTGCTAAGACTGTCGTTGTCAAAGGTGGAAATCGCTTGGATGGTAATAAAGCGATAGATGTCTTTTATGATGGAACAGATTACAAATTGTTTGAAGAAGCTGTGCTAGACAAAAACAATACCGGTGCAGGATGTACATTTGCTTCAAGTATAGCTAGTGAATTAGTCAAAGGCTGTTCAGAAACTGAAGCTGTAGCAAATGCTAAAGCCTTCGTTTATGAATCAATTAAACAATCAAATGAATTTGGAGTAGTTCAATATGCAAAATAAGAAAACAAAAGAGCTAACATTATTAGCTGTCTTAACGGCTTTATCAGTGACCTTTGGATTCGTAGCTAAAATTCCGACTCCAACAGGGCTTTTAACTTTGGTAGATGCAGGAATCTACTTCACAGCCTTCTATCTTGGGAAGAAAGAGGGGGCAATTGTGGGCGGATTGTCTGCTTTTCTGATAGATCTGCTATCATCTGCTCCGCAATGGATGTTTATCAGTTTGTTAATACATGGTGCACAAGGTTATTTTGCTGGCTTAAAAGGGAGCTATCGTATCCTAGGCCTTCTGATTGCAGCAGTTGTGATGGTGGGTGGCTATGCACTTGCTTCAGTATTTATGTATGGAACAGGAGCTTCAATCGCAGAAGTAATTCCTAATTTCTGCCAGAATGCTCTTGGCGTAGTTGTTGGATGGGTATTGTATCAAGGATTCAAAAAAGTTCAGTCTAAAAAAGGTTAATAACATTACTAAACCCTATTGACAAGAACTAAATTGGGTGATAAGATATAAAAGTTGTCTTAACTGACTTGCCACAAACTTGAAAAGGTTCCAAAACTTTAAAAAAGTTATTGACAAGACAGGTCAGAGATGATATTATAAATAAGCTGTTTCGCGAGAGACAGCAGACACGAGAAGTGAAAAAAACTTCAAAAAAAGTGTTGACAAGGCATTCTAGATTTGCTAGAAT
>NZ_JAPVYF010000010.1:0-83012 GCF_041431705.1 Streptococcus sp. 27098_8_74 | reverse complement strand
ATCTCCTAGAGGGCTTTTTAGCTAGATTCAAGACGGTTCTATCTTATAAGGTAGAACTGTTTTTTGACCTTTGATATTGTTTGAAGTAAAAACTGTACTACCCATGAAACACTATCAACAAGCACTCAGACCTAGGAGGTCCTATGATACAGATTCAACATCTAACTATTACCCATACCAAAGATTTGCGTGAACTCGTTCATGACTTAAATCTAACGATAGCTACTGGTGAAAAAGTCGCCATCATTGGGGAAGAAGGCAATGGAAAGTCAAGTCTCCTTACCCTTCTTGTCAATCCTAAAGCACATTTTGACCATCTTTCTTACGAGGGAACTATTAATAAACCAGATAGCCCACAGGTCTATATTCCTCAACAGATTTCGGATGACTTACAATCCCTAACCCTTAACGACTACTTCTTTGCGGATACTTATGACCTAGACTATGCTACCCTCTATCGTCTGGCTGATGAACTTCATTTTGATAGTGATCGTTTTGCTAGCGGTCAGCTTATCTCCTCTCTTTCAGGTGGCGAGAAACTCAAAATTCAACTCATCCTAGAATTAGCCCATCCCCACGACATCATTTTTCTTGATGAGCCCTCAAACGATATGGACTTGACTACTATGACTTGGCTAAAAAATTTTATCAAACATTCTGATCAAACCATAATCTATATCTCACATGACGAGGACCTACTAAGCAAGACAGCAGATACTATTATCCATCTGGAACTGCTTAAACGTCGCCGTCAGGCAAGGACCAGTGTGGAGCACTTCGACTATGATAACTATAGCCAGCAACGCACTGATGCCTTCCAGCAACAAATGCAGCAAGCGAAAACCGAGAAAAAAGCCTATGACAAAGCCATGGCCAAGCATCGCCGTATCAAACAAAATGTCCAAACTACCCTACGTAATACGCATGATAGCACGCAAGGACGATTGGTTGCCAAAAAGATGAAAGCAGTCCTCTCGCAAGAAAAACGCTACGACCGTCTTGCCCAAGATATGACACAAATGCCTGATAAAGAAGACAGTATTGAACTATTCTTCTCTCATATCACTCCTCTACCTCAGGGAAAATATCTCTTAAATCTGGATGAAAAGCAGATAAACATCGCTCCTCACCTAACCATTGACCATCTCAAACTTTCTTTGAAAGGGCAAGAAAAAATTGGTATTGTTGGAGATAACGGCTGTGGTAAATCCACTCTCTTACACTTTCTCTACCAAGAACTTAGCAAGAAGACAGACCTGACTATTGGCTACATGCCTCAACGTTATGACGCTATCTTGCCAGTGGAACTGTCTCCAATAGCATTTTTGAGTAAGACTGGCGACAAGTCTGAACGAGAGGTTATAAGCTCCCATCTCGCCAACCTCAACTTTAGTCATGATGAAATGAACCATGCCATTTCTGATTTATCTGGAGGACAGAAAGGAAAACTACTCCTGCTACACCTGGTCTTAGAAAGCCCTCAGCTCCTTATCCTAGATGAACCAACCAGAAATTTTTCACCTACCTCACAACCCCAAGTCCGACAGCTCTTCGAGAACTATCCAGGTGCCATTCTGACAGTCTCACATGATGTCAACTACCTCAGACAAGTTTACCAAAAGATATATCGCCTGGACTCACACGGTTTAAAAGAAGTTGAGATTTAAGATATCAAATCTATCGTTTTTACAAGAAATATCTCAAAAGAAACATTTTCTTCATATGCAAAATAACTCAGGCAAAACCTGAGTTATTTTAATCTTAATCAATTTCAAGACCACCAGTATAAAGTCGGTAGTAAGTACCACCTTGTTCCATAAGGCTGTCATGGTCACCACGTTCAATGATACGTCCGTGGTCCATAACCATGATAACGTCAGAGTTAACGATGGTTGAAAGACGGTGGGCGATAACAAAGACCGTACGTCCTTCCATAAGTCGGTCCATCCCCTCTTGGACCATTTTTTCGGTACGAGAGTCAATAGAGGATGTCGCCTCGTCAAGGATAAGAACCGGTGCATTGGCAAGGGCAGCACGCGCAATGGCGATAAGCTGACGTTGCCCATTAGACAAGCCTGCACCGTCGTCTGTCAGAACAGTGTCGTAACCATTGTCCAGATGTTGAACAAAGGAATCCACGTTAGCAATACGAGCAGCTTCAAGAATTTCTTCACGAGTCGCATCCGCACGGCCGTAGGCAATATTTTCAGCGATAGTCCCTGTGAAAAGATGGGTATCTTGAAGCACGATACCAAGTGATCGGCGAAGAGAATCTTTTTCAATCAGCTTCACATCGATACCATCATAAGTAATCACACCAGATTGGATGTCGTAGAAACGATTAATCAAGTTAGTAATCGTCGTCTTACCTGCACCCGTCGCACCAACAAAGGCAATCTTTTGCCCCTTGTCTGCATAGAGATTGACGTCATGAAGGATTTGTTTCTTACCATCATAAGAGAAATCAACATCTTGAAAGACCACATTTCCGACCAATTCGACCAATTCATAGTCGCCATTTGGACGTGGGTGTTTCCAAGCCCAGAGGTTGGTTTTCTTGTCTGTCACAACCATTTGACCATCTACCAATTCGTAGTTAACCAGAGTCACCTTACCTTGGTCAACTTCTTCTGCTTCATCCAAAAGGTCAAAGATACGGTCAGCACCAGCAAGGGCCATAAGGACAAAGTTAAGTTGTTGAGAAACCTGAGTAATTGGGCCGTTGAAGGAACGGTTCAATTGTAGGAAGGCCATGAGACCACCGATAGTCAAGCTACCGACACCATTTAGAGCAAATACCCCACCGACCAAGGCAGTCAAAACAAAGGAAACATTTCCTAAGTTCCCAAGAATTGGCATGAGAACATTGGCATAGCGATTGGCTAAATATGACGATTCAAAGAGTTGTTCATTAATCTTGTCAAAGTCAGCCATACTTTTTTCTTCGTGGACGAAGGCCTTGACTACCTTTTGACCTGACATCATTTCTTCGATAAAACCATTCTCAATCCCTAGGTTCTTTTGTTGTTCACCGAAGTAACGACCTGATTTAGCTGATACATTTTTGATGACCATAAACATGATGCCTACCATGATTAGAACCACGATAAAGAGAAGGGGACTAACCGTAAGCATGGTTACAGTCACCCCGATAAGGGTAATGGCCGTTTGTAACAACTGCGGAATAGATTGCTCGACAGCTTGACGGAGGGCATCGATATCGTTGGTGTAAATAGACATGATGTCACCGTGTTGGTGAGCATCAAAGTAGCGAATCGGAAGCTTTTGCATACGAGCAAAAAGCTGATTACGAAGGGAACGCAGGGAATCTTGTGAAATCGTCGCCATGAGGAGGGAGGCCACATAGTTGGCAACCACACCGATAAGACAAAAGACCCCAACTGACGTCAAGAAACGTAACAGTGGCCCAAAATCATGACTACCAGATTTGAGCATGGGTTGAACGTAAACGTCCACCAAGGACTGAATCGAAGCCGTCAAATTAACCGTTGCCAAAGAAGCAACAACAATGAGGACAAAGGCAATACTAAGTGAAAGTTTGTAGTCTTGCCACAAAAAGCGTAGAAGACGTGCTAGAGAGCCCCAATTAGCTTTTTTCTTATTCTGCATCTGCTACTCCTTTCCCTTGTGTTTGCATCTTGTAAACCTCACGATAGATAGCATTATTAGCCACCAAGTCGTCATGCGTACCAACAGCATCGATACGACCATCATTCATGACGATGATACGGTCGGCATCTTGGATAGATGAAATACGTTGACCGATGATGATTTTGGTCGTGTCCTTAAGACTTGAAGCGAAGCCTTGACGAATCAAACTATCTGTCTTGGTATCGACTGCCGATGTCGAATCATCCAAAATCAAGATTTTCGGATTCATGAGAAGGGCACGTGCGATACAAAGACGTTGACGTTGTCCCCCTGAGACATTGGCTCCACCACGTTCAATCTTAGTATCATAGCCATCCTTAAACTCTTGGATAAATTCATCAGCTTGGGCAATCTTACAAGCTTCAATGATTTCCTCATCTGTTGCCTGTTTATTTCCCCAACGCATATTTTCTTTAATGGTTCCTGAGAAAAGGACATTGGTTTGAAGGACCATGGCAACTTGCTTACGTAAGCTATCCAAATCATAGTCCTTAACATCATGCCCAGCAACCCTAACCTGACCTTCTTCCACATCATAAAGGCGAGGAATCAGCTGAACCAAGCTTGATTTACCCGAACCCGTTCCACCAAGGATACCAATAACTTCACCAGACTTAATATCCAAAGTGATATCTTTGAGGACATGGGTCTTGTCACCATTTTCATCCGTGTATGAGAAATCCACATGATCAAAGCTGATAGAACCATCTGCAACTTCTGTTAAACCATTTTCAGGTGAAACAATGGTGGCTTCAGTGCTAAGAACTTCATCAATACGTTCAACAGATGCTGTAGAGATAGACAACATGACAAAGATCATCATGAACATCATGAGTGACATGAGGATGGTCATGGTGTAACTGAACATCGAAGTCAATTCCCCTGTAGTTAAGCTACCACCAACGATGAGATGGGCACCAAACCAGGAAATCATAAGGAAGGACGCATACATAGACAACATCATAGCT
Source organism: Streptococcus sp. 27098_8_74 (assembly GCF_041431705.1). Taxonomy (NCBI): domain Bacteria; kingdom Bacillati; phylum Bacillota; class Bacilli; order Lactobacillales; family Streptococcaceae; genus Streptococcus; species Streptococcus sp. 27098_8_74. The sequence goes on along the minus strand of NZ_JAPVYF010000010.1, from coordinate 78,372 downwards.
GGGTTAGACATGATAACTACACGAATGGCACGCATGAACATCTTGTAAATACGACGTGAGGCCTTCTTAAATTTGTCAGTCTCTTCCTGCTCTTTAACATAGGATTTCACCACACGCATGTTGGTGATATTTTCCTTGATACTGTTGTTAAGGTTGTCATAAGCCTCAAATACTTGAGTAAAAAGAGGATATACGATTTTGGTAATAATGGCCAAAACCACACCAAGGAAGATCGTTACACCAACAAAAATCCAAGCCATTTCAGCATTAATCAAGAAACTTGCTGCAATAGCAAAAATCAGGTTAAGTGGTGCACGCACACAGACACGGATAATCATCTGATAAGAGTTCTGCACGTTGGTAACATCAGTCATCATACGTGTCACCAAACCACCAGCTGAGAACTTATCGATATTTTCAAAAGAGAAAGTTTGAACCTTTTTGAAAATGGCCTGACGTAGATTCTTGGCAAATCCAGCAGAGGCAAAAGCTGCATAGCAAGCCGACTGCATGCCGCAGAATAGTGATAGAAAGGCGCAGACCAGCATGAGGCCACCGTAGAGCCAAATGTTAGACATGTTGGATTGCTGGACACCTTTGTCCAAAAGATTAGCCATGACAAAGGGAATGGAAATCTCAAACATGACTTCTAGTGTCATAAAGACGGACGCTAGGATTGAGGGTTTCTTGTATTCCTTTATCTGGGGGATAAGGGTTTGAAACATAATTACCTCCGTTTTTTATTCTTTTTCTTTTTTTGATATTTTTCTTAAGTGGCTTCGGACGCTAGTAGCTTCCTTCGGAATCTCATAGCTAAGTTTTGAGCCAAAGTCTCAAAACTTCCGAGTTATAGAAGTCTCTGGACTTCTATAACTATTGCCACGGTGAAAAATATCGCCTACCCTGAGCAGAGCGTGTTTCAGGCATTGATAGATATAATCTAGTCCTGTAATCCATCACGACGAAAGCATCACTTTTGGGCAGAGCGAGCTGTCGAATCGTGAGCAACTTCGAACAAGTGCAAATAGGTCCAGGATAACCCCTACCTCGGCGAAAAATATCGCCTACCCTGAGCAGAGCGTGTTTCAGGCATTGATAGATATAAGCTAGTCCTGTAATCCATCACGGCGAAAGCATCGCTTTTAGGCAGAGCATACTGTCTGAAAGCTACTCTTAACGCTCATCCTTTATCTATAAAAGAACGGTTATACCCTTTTGAGAGCATACAAAAGCCCCTGAGGGCAGACCCTAGGGATTCTTTCATTCTTATATATACGTCATTAGTATAGGCTAATTTGATTTAAATTGCAAGAGAAATAACATTTTACATAAAAATCGGTGGGTATTTTACAATTTTTGCATATAATAGAGCTAAAAAGCAACTGGTTTTAAGAATTCTTATCTAAAACATTCGGAAATTCCCCTTAACCGTAGCGGAAAGTTGTTTTCTTCTCCTATTTATAATAGACTATCACTAACATTAGATGAAAAGGTGACTCTATGACTATAAATCAACTGCTTCAAAAGCTGGAGCCTACTAGCCCTATCCTTCAAGCTAACTTTGGAATTGAACGCGAAAGTCTTCGTGTCGATAGACAGGGAAAATTAGCACATACGCCTCACCCTTCCTGCCTAGGAGCTCGAAGTTTCCACCCTTATATTCAAACAGATTTTTGTGAGTTTCAGATGGAACTCATCACACCAGTTGCTAAATCTACCACTGAGGCTCGTCGATTTCTTGGAGCCATTACCGATGTAGCTGGACGTTCCATCAGTAAAGATGAACTTCTCTGGCCCTTGTCCATGCCTCCTCGTATCAACGCCCAAGAAATCCAAGTTGCCCAACTGGAAAATGAATTTGAACGCCATTATCGTAACTACCTGGCCGAAAAATACGGAACTAAACTACAAGCTATCTCAGGTATCCACTATAATATGGAGTTGGGTAAAGATTTGGTTGAGGCCTTGTTCCAAGAAAGTAATCAGACCGATATGATTGCTTTCAAGAACGCCCTATATCTTAAGCTGGCTCAGAACTATTTGCGCTATCGTTGGGTGATTACCTATCTCTTTGGTGCTGCACCTGTTGCTGAGCAAGGCTTCTTCGACCAAGAAGTGCCAGAACCCGTGCGTTCCTTCCGAAACAGCGACCATGGTTATGTCAATAAGGAAGAAATCCAAGTATCTTTTGCAAGCCTAGAAGACTATGTCTCTGCCATCGAAAACTATGTCGAACAAGGTGATTTGATTGCGGAAAAGGAATTTTACTCGGCTGTTCGTTTCCGTGGACAAAAGGTTAATCGCTCCTTCCTTGACAAGGGAATTACCTACCTGGAATTCCGTAACTTCGACCTCAACCCCTTTGAGCGTATCGGTATTAGCCAAAATACCATGGATACCGTACACCTACTCCTTCTAGCCTTCCTCTGGCTGGATGCCCCTGAAAATGTTGATCAGGCTCTGGCTCAAGGTCACGCGCTGAATGAAAAAATTGCCCTCTCTCATCCTTTAGAACCTCTACCTTCTGAAGCTGAAACTCAGAATATTACGACAGCTCTGGACCAACTGGTGCAACACTTTGGGCTTGGTGACTATCATCAAAGTTTGGTCAAACAAGTTAAAGATGCCTTTGCAGATCCTAACCAGACACTAGCAGCCCAACTCTTGCCTCATATCAAAGACAAGTCCCTTGCTGACTTTGCCCTTGACAAGGCTCTTGCCTATCATGATTACGACTGGACTGCCCACTATGCCCTTAAGGGTTATGAGGAGATGGAACTTTCTACCCAGATGCTGCTCTTTGATGCCATTCAAAAAGGGCTTCATTTTGAAATCCTAGATGAGCAGGATCAATTCCTTAAACTCTGGCATAAAGATCATGTTGAGTACGTCAAAAATGGTAACATGACCTCAAAAGACAACTATGTAGTTCCTCTTGCCATGGCTAATAAGACCGTGACCAAAAAAATCCTGGCTGATGCTGGCTTCCCTGTCCCTGCCGGCGACGAATTTACCAGTCTAGAACAAGGTCTAGCCTACTATCCTCTTATCAAGGGCAAGCAAATTGTGGTTAAACCAAAATCAACCAACTTCGGTCTGGGCATTTCCATTTTCCAAGAGCCTGCCAGCCTTGATAACTATAAGAAAGCCCTCGAGATTGCCTTTGCAGAAGATACAGCTGTTCTTGTTGAAGAATTTATCCCAGGAACCGAATACCGTTTCTTCATTCTGGACGGGCGTTGTGAGGCTGTTCTCCTTCGTGTCGCTGCCAATGTTGTCGGTGATGGCAAACACACCATTCGTGAATTAGTCGCTCAGAAAAATGCCAATCCATTGAGAGGCCGTGATCACCGCTCACCGCTGGAAATCATTGAGCTAGGAGACATTGAACAATTGATGTTGACTCAGCAAGGTTATGCACCTGATGATATTCTCCCAGAAGGGAAAAAGGTCAATCTCCGCCGTAACTCCAACATCTCTACGGGTGGTGACTCTATTGATGTCACTGAGACCATGGATTCATCCTATCAAGAATTAGCTGCAGCTATGGCGACTAGCATGGGGGCCTGGGCTTGCGGGGTTGACCTCATCATTCCAGATAAAACTCAGCCTGCTAGCAAGGAAAAACCTCATTGCACTTGTATCGAGCTCAACTTCAATCCCTCTATGTATATGCACACCTATTGTGCTGAAGGTCCTGGACAAGCTATCACTCCAAAAATCCTAGACAAGCTTTTTCCAGAAGTTACCACAAGGCAAATCTAAAACCTAATTCTTAGGAACAAACAAATCACCTTTATCTCGAGATAAAGGTGATTTTGCTTTATTAACCAAACTCTCCTGCTTCTTCCTCAGGATGCGTTTCCATGTACTGGATGTGTTGTATATAGGCATCTTGAGCCTGATTGAAGGCTTCTTGATCACTATATGGATAATCTATATAAAATAGGTCCCGCCAGCCATTAAAGGTTTGGCTATTGTAAAAACCTTGAATCTTAGTCGGAAGGAAATCCTTGTTATAGCTGATCCGCAGCTTAAGCAAGGTCTTATCCTGAAACTGAGTGATGATACTGTTGGAGGTTTCTTGACCTTCCAGACTAGACCAAACGTTATTCAAAACGATGTCCTGACTATAGTGATTAGCCTTGATACGATTTTTGTCCACTGGGAGCTTCTGGGTGGCCTCTAAAAGGTAGGACACCTCCCCCTGAAAATAAGCCTCAATGGTCAAATCTCCAAGACTGGAGCCATATAACAGACCATCTTTAATAGCAATATTTGACCCAAAGAGTCTCTGACCAGCCACATCAAAGGACATCCCCTCATCCTGCCCGTAGAGCTTGATGGCATAGGCATCCCTTACACGATAGAAATTTTTAGCGACAAGAACACTATCAAGGGTTTCAGTCTTTTTTGTCTCCACCTTGGGGGTTGTAGGTTTCTTGGTAAAAGCTGTCAAACCCATTAAGCACAAGATGAGAGCGAATATAATCAAGGTAAGCATTGTAGACCTGGAGGCGGTCTTCAGCTTTAACTTGTTTCCATGTTTCAAGGTCTTTCAAGCCTCCTTTTTTAACAATATCAGCATAGCGCCCACCATTTAAGACATTCTTGGCATTTTTCCACTTTCTAACCATCTTACGTCTAATCGCATTATCCGCAGGGTGACGAACATCGAGATAGGTATGGCTATTATTGAGATAGGCTGGTAAGTCAGCATTTAATCCCTTAGATAGGCCGTAGTTAGCAGAGTCCGTATCAGCAATGTCAGCACCATCTTCAATCTTGTAATGCTTAGGATTAGAGTCGATACTACCGTCTTTCCTTTTCTTGTAGACATTCCACTCAGAAACAAATTTCCCTGTATCCATATTGACAATAAATTCAATAAAGCGGGAATTGCTGACACCATAAGGTCCCATGACACTGGTCTGAGGTAGCTGAATTTTCATGTTCTCTGGATAGGTAAAGTCTCCCAAGCTTCGATTATGATAGGAAGCACCTGTAGTATAATCCAACTTGATCTTCTTGTCCTTGCTGTAAGCCAGAAGCTTGTCAAAATCCGTCTTGCCCTTGTAGTTGGTCCTAATATAGTCCATGGACTGCTTATCAATCCAAGACCTAAAAAGGTGGAGCTTGATACCTAACTCATCTACTCCAAGCCCTAGATCCGTCTGATAGGTCTCCATAATAGCCTCGCGGAAGTAACTGTAAAAAGGACTGGTTGGCTCTAGATTCTTGGAAAATTTATAACCTGACTTCCCTAACTGGAGGAACTGGTACTTATCCACATAAACCTGCATGTGCTCCATAACCAAATTGAGCTTGTCGTGATTAGGCAGTTGAGAAGCTTGGAAAAAGGACGTATAGGTATCGGAGCCCACTTCCTTGCTTTCTTGGTCAATTTCTTGCAGAACCTTTTCCAACTGGTTCAAAGAAGTCTTCTTCATCTTACTTCTCACCTGAGCCACATAGGCCGGTTTAATGCCTTGATCCCAGTGATCACGAGATATAATAGCATCTGCCTTTTGCGAAATTAAGGTCAACCGTTTCTGATAAGACTCGTCCTCCAAGGCTAGCTTCAAAGCCTTTGATGGCGTCGCTTGAACCACAGATAAATCACCGTAGATATCAGACTTTAGGACAAGATTTACCTGCATATCATAGGAATGATTGATATGGAGAACGAGGTGAATCTTTCCATCTTCCTTCCTAACAGACAAAGAATCGAGTTGATAGGATTGTATAATCCCAGCCTGACTAAGGGCCAGTCTATCTAGATTTTCCAAAGAATCCTTATAGATATAGGAAATCTCAGGGTCTTTGACCTTCTTTACCAGAGAGTGATTTTGCTGTCTGTTGAAAACCACAAGACCAAGTATAAGGATTACAGTCAGAGCACTTGCCAGATACTGTAAAATTACTTTCTTCATAGTACTTCCATTATAGCATAGGACGACAAAATATTCTGAAAACGATTGGCAAACGCTGAAAACAAATGAAAAACAGGTCGACTAAGACCTGTTTGGTTTGATTATTTATAAATCACTCAAGCGACGATGTTTAATACTGAAGTCAAAATAAGCATTTTCCTGAAGTTTGCGGAATATCTCTCTGTAGGCTTCTTCGTCAAAGTGATCGCCACGATAGAGAATCTCAAAGCTTAACCCCTCATATTCCAAGAAAGCATTGGAAGTCTTGAACCCATTACGCTTATAGAAATCCCAACGTGCCTCACGTTGCTCTGTATTGTCATTGGGTTCATCCAAGCGCTCTACTTCCAAGACCATAGACCGAGATGGTCCATAAAAGTCCACCAGTTTATCAATAATCTCACTTCCGTAGCCATGACTCCTCATTTGAGGAACGATGGCAAAGAAACTCACATAAAAAACTTTGGCATTGTAGAGAACTGAGGCAAATCCAACAAAATCATCCTCGTCATAAAAGGCAAAGAAATGATAATCATCACGACCATCCAATTGTAAAAACTCACTTAATGGAATACGTTCTTCTTCTGGGAAGGCCTCGTTATTTAAGCGCTCTACCCTATCTAATTCTGGAAACTCCTTAGTAATTAATTGGCTGCGTAAAGCCATGTATTTTCCCCCTTTTTGATGCTTATACCTATAAGTTATTATAACACCTTGATAAGCTAGTGCAAGTTTCAAGGGCTAAGATAGATCTGCAGATAAACTTCTCCTGCCAATTATAAATCCTTTTGGGCTGTCTATGACACCCCTCTTCTAAAAAAATAAAAAGACAACGACCATTTCTAGCCTTTGTCTTTTTGTGATTCATAAGCTATCGCTTATTTTTTCAATTCCCAAATTTCTTTAGCATACTCTGTGATCGTATCATCTGAAGTGAATTTGTGAGATTTAGCAATATTAGCTAAGCTCATACGTGCCCACTTGTCATGATCACGATAAAGTGCATCGATTTTCTCTTGAGCTTCTACATAAGCAGCGAAGTCTTCCAAGAGGAAGTACTCATCGTTGTGGGTGATGAGGGCTTCGTAAATTTCAGTACCTTCAGCTTGAGCATTTGGAATCGTACCGTTAACAAAGCTATCAACGACACGGCGAATGACTGGGTTATTTTCATAAACTGCACGAGAGTAGTAATCGTGACGTGCATAGTGTTCATAAACTTCGTCCTTGTCCATACCGAAGATGACAACATTCTCATCACCAACTTCATCCTTGATTTCAATGTTGGCACCGTCAAGTGTCGCCAAAGTGATAGCACCAGTCATCATGAATTTCATGTTTGATGTACCAGATGCTTCTTTAGAAGCCAATGAGATTTGCTCAGATACATCTGCTGCTGGAATGATAAGTTCCGCAAGACTGACACGGTAGTTTTCAAGGAAGACCACTTTAAGTTTCCCTTGGAGACTTTCGTCGTTGTTAACAAGGTTGGCAACTTCGTTGATAAGTTTGATTACTGATTTAGCGAAGTGATAACCAGGGGCAGCTTTGGCACCAAAGATGAATACACGAGGTACCATGTCTTTATCTGGATTATCTTTAAGATCCCAATAAAGTTTGATGATGTGAAGAAGATTAAGCAATTGACGTTTGTACGCGTGAAGACGTTTCACTTGAACATCAAAGATAGCATCTGTAGACACTTCTACGCCTGTTGTTTTCTTGATATAGTCTGCCAAACGTTGTTTAGCAGTCTTCTTAACTTGATAGAACTGGTTCAAGACTTCCTTGTCATCCAAGTAAGTTGTAAGATTTTCAAGCTCATGGATGTCGTTACGCCAACCGTCACCAATCACGTCATCAATTGCTGCTGAAAGTTCCGGAGCTGCAATTTGTGTCCAACGACGTTGAACGATACCATTTGTCTTGTTATTGAATTTTTCAGGATAAATAGTATAGAAATCGTGAAGGGTATCTTCTTTAAGGAGTTCTGTATGGAGTTTGGCAACCCCGTTGACTGAGTGACCACCAATGATAGCCAAGTTAGCCATGTGGACTTGGTTATCCTTAACGATACGTGTGCGTTCGATAACATCCGCAGCAATACCACGTCCAGCCATTTCAGCAATGTAACGGTTGTCGACTTCCAAGATGATTTGGTAAACACGTGGAAGAACACGTTTGAAGAGCTGTTGATCCCATTTTTCAAGGGCTTCTTGAAGAATAGTGTGGTTAGTGTAGCTCATAGTCTTAACAGTCGCATTCCAAGCATCTTCCCATGAAAGACCGTATTCATCAAGGAGAAGACGCATGAATTCAGCTGGTGCAACCGCAGGGTGAGTATCATTGATGTGAACAGATACCTTTTCGTGGATATCTTTCAATGGCAAGCCCATCTTGAGGTAAGATTTGATAATGGTTTGGAGACCTGCACTTGTCATGAAGTATTCCTGAACCAAACGCAATTCTTTACCTTCAATCGTTGTATCATCTGGATAAAGAATGGCTGTAATATCTTTCACACGACGGCGAGCTTCAAGAGTAGGGTAATCCAATTCGTATTCTTCAGGAATTTCTACATCCCAAAGACGAAGGTTGTTAATCACACCATTTTGATAACCGATTTGTGGCACATCGTAAGGTACAGCACGAAGAACTTGAGCATTCTTATAAGTTGGAACAAAACGACCATCTTCGTCACTTTCAAGGACAACATCACCAAAGAGTTTTACATAGACAATATCATGGTCTTTACGCGTTTCCCAAACATTTCCTGTTGAACCAAACCAACCATCTGGTAGTTCTACTTGGTAACCATCAACAATACGTTGTTTGAAAAGTCCGTAACGGTAACGAAGACCATTACCAAAACCTGGATAACCAGTAGTTGCAAGCGAATCCATGAAGGCAGCAGCCAAACGACCAAGACCACCGTTACCAAGTGCCATATCATGCTCAGCTTCTACCACTTCGCGGAAGTCGATGTCAAGTTCTGCGAAACCTTCTTTAACAAGGTCAAGAATACCAAGGTTGAGGAGGTTAGTTTCCAACATACGACCTGGGAGGAATTCGATTGAGAAGTAGAAAGCAATCTTTTCTTTATTGTCTGAAAGCGCATGGTTACGTCCAATCCATGTGTCAGTGTAATACTTACGAATCAAACCAGCCAAGGCTGTGAAAATTTCAGTTGGTGTAGCCTTAGCCACTTTAATCAACTGTTCTTGGTGGAGCGTGTCTTTAAAGTCACGGATGAATTGTTCTTTTGTTAAATTTTCGACTTGCATAGAAATCCTTTCTTATACTTCTATACCTTTGATACACATCTTATAGAGTGAATATTAGGATAAGGGGGAATTGGAAATTTCTTTAAAACGTCCAAACCTTGCCAATCAAGATTCGAAACAGATATTTCAAAATCTTTATTTACAAAACTGTCAAAATAGTCAGGTTTATTAAACACGATTAGAGTTAGTCTTCTATTCAGATTTTTAGATATCTTCTCTTTCATTGCTTTATCAACAAGATTGAGAGATGCTATCCTGACTTTTGTCAAGATTATATAGAAGCGTTTTCAAACGCTTTACACGAAGATAACTTTTCCCTTGCGAGAAAAGTTATCTTTGCAATTATACTAATTGTTTGTACAAATCAACATATGCCAAACTTGCTGTATCCCATGAGAAGTCACGAGTCATAGCATTGTGCTGGAGTTGTTTCCAAGCATCAGCATTATTTTCGTAAACATCGAGAGCTTTTTCAAGGGTTTGAACCATCCAGTAACCTGAGAAGTTACCAAATGAGAATCCTGTACCTGAGCCTGTCACAGGGTTGTATGGTTCAACAGTATCACGAAGACCACCAACCTCGCTAACCACTGGCAAGGTACCATAGCGCATAGACATCATTTGAGAGAGGCCACATGGTTCAAAGGCTGAAGGCATAAGGAAAATGTCACAACCAGCATAAATTTGTTGAGCCAACTCTAGGTTGAAAGTAATGTTGGCAGACATTTTTTCTGGATAAGCATGAGCGAACCAAGAGAAAGAATTCTCATAGTCACTATAACCAGTACCCAAAAGAACAATCTGAACATCATGTTGCAAGATGTTGTGAAGCTCGTTAACCACCAAATCGAAACCTTTTTGGTCTGTCAAACGTGACACAATACCAATCAATGGAACGTCTTCTCGAACTGGAAGACCAACACGCTCTTGAAGCGCTGCCTTGTCTTTGGCTTTACCTGACAAATCATCCACTGAGAAATGATAAGGAATGTGAGTATCTGTTTCTGGATCAAGGAGGTCCGTATCGATACCATTAACAATACCAGATAACTTACCAGATTCCATGCGCATGATTTGATCAAGGCCTTTACCAAATTCAGGTGTTTGGATTTCACCAGCATATGATGGTGAAACTGTTGTGACACGGTCTGCGTAAAGAACAGCTGCTTTCATCCAGTTGAGGCAATCATTCCAACGAAGGGTACCATCAGCATAACGCTCGTAACCAACACCGAAAATTTCCCAAAGCATTCCACTGTCAAATTGACCTTGGAATTCAATATTATGGATAGTGAAGACTGTCTTAATACCTTGGTAAGCTTGAATCCAATGGTATTTTTCCTTAAGAAGGAAAGGAATCATGGCTGTGTGGTAGTCATGAACATGGAGAACATCTGGAATAAAGTCCACTTTTTCCATCAACTCAAGGGCAGCCATTTGGAAGAAACCAAAACGCTCACCATCATCCCACTCACCGTATACCGTACCACGGTTGAAATACTGCTCATTATCAATGAAGAAGAAAGTCACACCATCACGGACAATTTTCTTGATGCCGACATATTGACGACGCCAACCAACATTTGTATAGAAGAAGCCAAGGTCTTCAACCTGATCGCCAAACTTAGCCGAAACCACATCATAATAAGGGAGAATTACGGCAACTTCGTGACCATTTTTGACTAGAGATTTAGGAAGAGCACCGATAACGTCACCCAAACCGCCAGTCTTAGCGAAAGGTGCACCTTCAGCAGCTACAAATAAAATTTTCATCGTACAATATCCTCTGTTACAACGCTACCTTTTTTGATGACAACTGGGTTGTTTTCTGTACCGCGAATAGTAACACCATCAGCGATTTCAACCCCTTTATCCACAATCGCATATTCAACTGTAGCGCCTTTACCAACTGTAACACGTGGGAAGAGAACTGAGTAGCTCACGTTTGAGCCTTCGGCCAAATCTACATTACGTGAAACCACTGAGTGTTCCACTTTACCACGTACAATAGAACCTGATGCAAACTGAGACACTTTAACTTCAGAAGAAGCTGCATAGTATGTTGGCTCTTCATTTTTAACTTTTGTATAAACTTTTTGGTTTGGTGCAAAAAGTTTATAGAATTTTTGTGATTCCAGCATATCCAAGTTAGCATCAAAGTACGCTTTTACTGAGTGGATATTTGAAAGGTAACCAGTGTACTCGTAAGCAAAAGCATTTTCAGCAACTGCCAAATCACGAAGTACATAACGAAGCTTACGAGGTTCTTCTTTAGCTGCTTCTTCTTCCAATTTTTCAATCAAGAATGGTGTATCCACAACAAAGATGTCTGTAGACATATTGTAAACTTCTTTATCGCCACCCTGGAAGAGCTCATGGCCAAGCACTTTGTCAGAGTCATCAATTTCTAAAACGCTGTTTACATCTGAAATGAGTTCTTTAGGAAGTTTTTTGTAGACCACAGTAACTTTTGGTTTTGTTGTATTGTGAAGGTGGAAAACTTGGTTAAGATCAATGTTGACCAAAACATCACTGTTAAGAGCTACAGTCTGATCTGAGCCTGAACGTTTAAGGTAAGTCAAAATTTGACGATAGTATTCCTCATCAACAGTTGAGCTTTCAACAGGAGTATTGTAAATACCAAGGTAGTAGTGACTGAGAAGAGTAGACAAGCCCCACTCACGACCTGAACGAATATGGTCGAAGACAGAACTGATGTTTTCGTTTTGGAAGATTCCGAAGACGCTACGGATACCAGCATTAGCCAAGTTAGACAACGGGAAGTCGATGAGGCGATATTTTCCGCCAAATGGTAGGCTGGCAATAGGACGGTGCTCAGTCAAACCACCCATGTCATGGAATCCTACGGTATTTCCTAGAATTGCAGAATATTTATCAATCTTCATCTTTTGGTACCCCCACTACTTCATTGTATCCTACGACTTGCACTTCTTCTGTACCGTCAATTTCCACGCCATCAGAAATATGTGCCCCTTCACCGATAATAGCACGTTTAATTTTTGCGCCTTTACCGATAACTGCACCACTCATAATAACTGAATCTTCAACGACCGCACCTTCACGGATTTGGGCACTTGTTGAGAGCACTGAATGTTTAACAGTTCCATCAACCGAACAGCCATCAACAACGAGTGAGTCTTCAATTTCAGCATGTTCACCAAAGAAGTTCGGTGGAGCAATCATGTTACGTGAATAAATCTTCCATTGACGGTTACGGCTATCCAAAGCATTTTCAGGAGAAATATACTCCATATTTGCTTCCCAAAGGGATTCGATAGTACCTACGTCCTTCCAGTAGCCTTCAAATTCATAAGCATAGACGCTTTCACCTGTTTCAAGATAAGCAGGAATAACGTTCTTACCAAAGTCAGACATATCAACCGTACTCTTCTCAGCTGAAACCAACATATTGCGAAGACGTTTCCAGTCAAAGATGTAAATACCCATTGATGCCTTCGTAGATTTAGGATTTTCAGGTTTTTCTTCAAATTCGACGATACGGTTATTAGCATCAGTGTTCATGATACCGAAACGGCTAGCTTCCTTAAGTGGCACATCAAGAACTGCTACAGTAAGACTTGCGTTGTTGTCCTTGTGAGCTTGGAGCATATCATCATAGTCCATCTTGTAAATATGGTCACCAGACAAGATTAAAACGTATTCAGGATTGATGCTGTCGATATAGTCAATGTTTTGGTAAATAGCGTGGCTGGTACCTTCAAACCAACGATTACCTTCACTAGCTGAGTAAGGTTGAAGAATCGATACACCAGAGTTAACACCATCCAAGCCCCAACTTGAACCATTACCGATATGATTGTTCAAAGCAAGTGGCTGATACTGTGTAATGACACCGACATTGTTAATTCCTGAATTGGCACAATTTGACAAACCGAAGTCAATAATACGATAGCGTCCACCAAATTGAACAGCTGGTTTGGCAATACTTTGGGTCAATTTTCCAAGACGAGTTCCTTGCCCACCAGCAAGGATCAAAGCCAACATTTCATTTTTCATGAATAGTCCCCCTCATGATTTTTAGTTCCATCCTCAAAAGGATGTGAAACAATCAGTCGAAACTGATTATGACAATTAAAGTAAGTTCCTCAGTGTGGCAATAGTTTGGGCATCAAACAGCTTCTTTCAACCGTGATTTCCTTGCTATCACCACTGAAAAACAAATCGTGTACACGTTTAAGTCTACCCTTTATTTCAAGCGACGTTTAACACGCCAGATACTTGCTCCAAGAGCTGGCAATGTGAAGCTAAGGGTATTTTCATAATCCTTCCATTTCGCCTTTTGGGTACGAGTTTCAGGATTTCCTTTTTTCCAGACACCACCGAATTCTTCCATCTCAGTGTTAAGCACTTCTTGGTAGATACCAGCTACTGGCAATCCTATAGTGAAGTCTTGACGTTCCACTGGAGCTAGGTTGAAGACACAGACGAGGAAGTCACCCTTATCGCCTTTGTCATCCTTACGAATGAAGGAAAGAACACTTTCAGCGCGGTTATCCGCATCGATAATTTCAATACCATCGTAAGAATCATCAATTTGCCAGAGAGATTTATGGTCCTTGTAGAAAGCATTCATATGGCTAGTAAAGGCCTGCATCTTCTGGTTCATCTCATCTTCAAGATTACCCCATTCGAGTTGATAATCAAACTTCCACTCCAAGAATTGACCAAACTCAGAACCCATGAAGAGCAATTTCTTACCTGGGTGACAGAGTTGGTAAGCATAGAGGTTACGAAGACCAGCAAACTGATTATAGCGGTCACCCCACATCTTATGCATCATGCTCTTCTTACCATGAACCACTTCATCATGTGAGAATGGCAAAACATAGTTTTCATTGAAGCAATACATGAAACTGAAGGTCATCAGATTAAAATCATACTGACGGTAAACAGGATCTTCTTCATAGAATTTGAGGATATCGTTCATCCAACCCATATTCCATTTGAAGTCGAAACCTAGACCACCTTCTTCAATCGGTTGTGTGATTGGAGTTGCCGCAGTTGATTCTTCCGCAACCATCATAACATCTGGATAGCGTTTTTTAATTTCACGATTGAGTTTTTGAAGGAAGCCATAACCTTCCAAGTTACGATTACCACCATCCTTGTTAGGCATCCATGGACCCTCATCATAATCCAAATAGAGCATGTTAGATACCGCATCCACTCGGATACCATCGATATGATAATTTTCAATCCAGTAAAGAGCACTTGAAATAAGGAAAGACTGTACTTGATTTTTCCCTAAGTCAAAGTTAAGTGCACCCCAACGATAGTTATGAGCTCGATCGTGATCCTGATATTCGAAAGTTGGTGTACCATCAAAGTAGGCTAAAGCATCGTCATTCTGTGTATAGTGACCTGGGACCCAGTCTACCAAGACACCGATATTATTCTGGTGACATGCTTCAACAAAATCTTGAAAATCTTCTGGTGTACCATAGGTATGCTCAAAAGCAAAGTAACCCATGAGCTGGTAACCCCAACTCATCCCAAGAGGGTGAGCCATGAGTGGCATGAATTCCACGTGGGTATAGTTCATCTCAACCAAATATGGAATCAACTCTTCTTTCAATTCTTTGAAAGTATAAGGTTGACCATCCTCTTTTAGTTTCCAAGATGATGCATGAGCTTCATAGATATTAACCGGACGTTTTTGGAAACCAAAGCGTTTACGACGACCCATCCAAAGGCCATCCTTCCACTTCTTAGTTTTCTTCTTACGAATCACAGCTCCTGTTCCTGGACGTGGCTCCAAATAAGTAGCGAAAGGATCCATCTTTTCGACTACTTGACCTCCCTTACGTTTCACCAAGAACTTATAGAGTTGTCCTTCTTGAGGGAGGGCTGAACTTACCTCCCAAACACCGATATGGTTTTTGGTCATATCCAGAGGTTCATCAAACCAACCTGTGAAATCTCCAATTACCTGAATCTGCTCAGCATGAGGGGCCCACACACGGAAGACAAATCCTTCTTCTCCCTCCAATTCATGCACACCCAGATAATTCTGAAGGTGGAAGTTCTCACCTGTCCCAAACGTGTACATGGCTTCATCGAGATTCATACCATCACTCCTTTCTAAAACTAGCCTTGATAGATCTAACTATCAAGAAATTAAAACATTGAAATATATGTAAATACACTAGAAAACCCTTCAGATTGATAGGGCTCACAAGCGAATAAAACTGCTTGTGTAAGCGTTTCCTGTATTATAACATTTTTTGACTGCCTTGTCAGTAAATCTCCAAATCTTTTTTCATATTATTGAACACAAAAGTCTTACGTAATTTTCCAGAAATGTGCAATTCAACAATACCTGAATCGTACTCCGCTTTTGCGACATAGAGATTATCGTAAATATCTGCATATGAACGATATGACAATTCTGGTACGGTTTGCTTACGCTCAATTAATTTGGCAACTTTAGCAATCAATTTTTTCTTAAGGGTCACCTGATTCCAATCCACCCGATTGACCTCATCAGGGGCATTGTAGCTATTCATAGCACGCTTAACATCTGCTTCTGTGTAATTTCCATCTTCACCTGTTGCAACCATCTTACTACGCTGGAATTCTTGTCCCAACTGCATGAAACACATCCCTTGCATACTTAGATTAAGAGCATTTGCCAAGTAGATACGTTTTTCAATATCTTCTGGCGAATCATGTGGATGCAAATGATGCATAAGATCATTCAAATTGTAATTGTCATGAGCTTCGATATAGTTGAGGACCTGACCTGGCATGAGGTAGTTTACAAAACCACGGCTACCAAGCAGACTCTTGGCAATCTGGTCTTCCAATGGGGCTCCGGACACATAACCGTTACTGATGTGTCCATAGACTTCTGCCCCTTTAACGGCGTCACGCGCATTGTCATTGAAAAATCCGATTCTAGGCATCAAGGCTGCATTATCCTTCTTGCCCTTTTGATCCACAGGAAGACCAATTCCCATATCCCATCCTTCACCATATAGAAGAATCCTAGGATCAATATCATCCATGGCCGAACGAATGGCATTCATAGTAGCAACATCATGCAAGCCCATAAGGTCAAAACGGAAACCATCCACTCCAAATTCTTCTGCCCAATAGGTTAAGGAATCAATCATATACTTACGGTACATTTCCTTTTCACTGGCTGTCTCATTTCCACAGCCTGATCCATCTTGGAAAGACCCGTTGTCATGCATACGGTAGTAATAAGCCGGCACAGATAGTTGGAAAGGAGAGCTGTAAGATGAGTAAGTATGGTTATAAACCACATCCATGATGACCCCAATTCCTGCCTCATGGTAGGTCTGAATCATTTTCTTAAGCTCTAAAATTGGTGCCACGGGATTCTTTTGATCAGCAGCAAACTGACGGTCTGGAACATTGTAATTCTCAGGATCATAGCCCCAGTTGTAGAGCAACTTACCATCTTTATCATAGGTTTTATGGTGATCAAAGACCGGTTGCAGTTGGACATAGTTGTAGCCCATACGTTTGAGGTAATCAAAGCCAGTCACATCTCCATGGGCATTTTTAGTCCCTTTCTGACAGGCACCTAGATAGGTTCCTCTATAGGACTGCTTAACACCAGATGTCTCTGAAATTGAGAAGTCACGGAGGTGCATTTCACAGATAACGGATGAGCAAGCATTTGCCTTACGCCAGCTCGCTTTTTGTTTGGTAACCTTTTCATACCCTCTTGGGACAAGTCTCTGTGGATTGACCACCAAACTTTTTTTATTATCTAAGCTAAGAGCGATACTGTAAGGGTCTCTCGTATCCTGATAGAAGCTTTCCTCATGATACACACGAAATTGGTAGGCTACCCCATCTAAGTCCTTTTTGACAGTGGCACTCCAAACACCGTGAGTATTCATCTCATGACGGTCCTTATTGATACTGGTTCCTCGACTCATCTTAACAATCTTAGGCTTCTTACTCCCTCTTTTAAAGAGAAGTAGCTGCACACGACGAGCTAGAGGTGACCAAAGGCGAAACTCTGTAGCCCCTTTTTGATACTTATAGCCTAACCAGCCTTGAAAGCCCCACTTTTGGTCAAATTCCTGTCTACGAAGAGCCATATCAAAGGCATGCTGGTCGCGACCTTCGAAACTATGGCTAGTCAAGGCTGCCTGTTTAGAATAATAAACCGTTGGATCACCTTCAACTATCCAAATAGCATTGGGAGCATCCCCTAGGAAGCGTCGAACGCGATAATCATGTGTTTGCCTCGACCAGTCTTCCGTTTTTACCAAAAGATTGACAGAATCAATAAAACGATTAGAGGGAGAAGTAACCTGACCAACAAGGCCAAAATCATCTTCACGTGAAAAATGGGCTTCTTCGCCCCAATAACCATCTAGCCACTTCCACATACTGTATCGGGAATAGTCGCCATGCATACTATGAAAATGAACGGTTAGTAAATTGTCCATTTTTAACTCCTTAGTTTTATTCACTCACTTTACTCCTTATTATAGCAAAAAATGTTCGTTTTGTAAGCGTTTCTGTGGAATGTTTTGCAATTTTTTGGTCTATTTTGAACATAAAAAAAGAATGAGAAAACAAATGGCAAAACACTCATTTTTCTCATTTCTTTTGTCTATTTTAATTCTTTTAAAAACCAAGCTTGAGACTCTTTCCAGTTCATTATTCTTGAGTCATCAAAACCTTACGTGGTTTGGTACCTTCAGCTGGTCCGATAACGCCTGCTTCTTCCAACTCTTCCATCAAACGAGTGGCACGGTTGAAACCAACTGACAGACGACGTTGAATCATGGAAGCACTTGCTTTTTGTGTTTCAAGGACCAAAGCCTTGGCCTCTTCAAAGAGTGGGTCACCTTCTGAGCTACCACCATTGGCAAAGGAACCTCCACCAAAATCATTTTCAGAAACTTCTCCAGGATCAAAGCTCTCATCATAGTCAGCTGAAGCCTGATCCTTGATAAAGGTCACAATACGTTCTACGTCATCATCAGAGATGAAGGAACCTTGTAGACGAACAGGGTGGTTCTCATCAATCGGTTTGAAAAGCATATCCCCACGTCCGAGTAGCTTTTCTGCCCCATTTTCATCTAAAATGGTACGACTATCTGTTCCCGAAGACACCGCAAAGGCCACACGAGATGGCACATTGGCCTTAATCAAACCAGAGATAACATCAACCGACGGACGTTGAGTGGCGAGAATCATGTGAATTCCCGCAGCACGCGCTTTTTGCCCCAAACGAATAATAGCATCTTCCACTTCCTTACTAGCTACCATCATCAAGTCAGCCAACTCATCAACGATAACCACAATTAAAGGCAAGGGAATCTGTTTTTCTTGCGACTGGGCATTCCAGTCTTCAACCTTGGCATTGTAGCCAGCAATGTTACGCACGCCAAACTTACTAAAGAGTTCGTAACGATTTTCCATCTCATCTACCACTTTTTGAAGAGCCTTGGCAGCCTTACGTGGGTTAGTCACAACAGGGATAAGGAGATGAGGAATATCATTGTAAACCGAAAGTTCAACCATCTTCGGATCGACCATGAGGAACTTCACCTGGTCAGGACGAGCCTTCATAAGAATACTAGAGATAATACCGTTTACCGCAACCGATTTACCAGAACCTGTTGATCCGGCCACCAGCAAGTGAGGCATCCGACCCAAATCAAAGCTACGAGCCGAACCATCAACTGCCTTACCGAGAGGAACTTCCAAGAGCTTATTAGGGTCCGTCTTGGACTGTTCCCATAGTTCTCGGAAAGAAACCGTCGCAATCTCTGAGTTAGGCACTTCGATACCAACCAAAGATTTTCCAGGAATAGGTGCCTCAATACGGACATCTTTCGCAGCTAGAGCCAGAGCTAAGTCATCAGCTAAATTTGAAATGCGATTGACACGGACCCCAACAGCAGGCTTGACCTCGTACTTGGTCACTGACGGCCCAATTTCAGCCCGCTCAACCTTAACGTCAATATTGAAACTCTTGAAGGTATCTTCTAAGATTCGAATATTCTTACGAACGATGTTCTTCTCTTTAGATTGACTCTTAGGCTTATCAGGTGCAAAGAGATCTATTTGAGGTAATTTATACTGCAGGAGTTCCTTAGGCGTGAAATCGACCTCAACTGGTGCGTCATCTCCCTCAACCACCATAGATGGGGGAAACTCCTCGCTTGGCACATCCTCTGGATAAGGTCCATAATCTTCTTGGAAATCCTTATAATCCTCTGGAGGCAGATTATCATAGTAGTCCTCAGAGGCATAATCACTGATTTCAGGTTCAGGTGCAAAAATCTCAGTTTCTTGTGGCAAGGCCTCTGCGGCATCATCTAAGATTTCTCCCGTCTCCTCGTCGACAGTCAAATCAGCCAGACGCTCGGCTTCGGCACGTTCTTTTGCTTCACGTTCTTTCTGAGCCTGACGTTCTGCCTTCTTCTCCTGACGCTGAGCCGTCCGTTCCAAACGCTTCTCAGCCCCTTTTTGCCAAGCTTCCTTAGCATACTCCATGATATCCAAGACATCCCAAGGGCTAAGAATGAAAGCCCCTAAGAGAATAATCAATACCCCAATCATGAAGCTACCAATATTTGAAAAGAGGAAGGAAATCGGTTGGTACAGAAAAGCCCCCAACATACCACCACCCGCAAAACGAGCGACTTGCACACTCACAAGTTCCCCAAAAAGCAAGTCCTTGGTACCAGGGAAAATATCCAGACCGTTCATACGATCTAGACTAAAGAGATAGGCGTGAAACTCCAACAAGAGCCCCGCGAAGACCATCCAAAATCCTGTGACATAGTTACTGTGTTTACGTAACCATTTAAAGCCAAAGAGATAAACATAGATAGCAAATATTAAAGGGTAAGCCATACTCCCCACAAATACTCGAAAGATATTATAGAGGGTAACCCCAAAGAAACCCAATCGAAAGACTGGGAAAATTAAGACAAAGGCAAAAAAGAAGGTCCATAGCATTCGCTTAATCGCCTTCTGTCTGTCTAATTCTGCTTTTGTAAGACGCTTCTTACCGTTCTTAGAAGCCGCCCCTTTTTTCGTTTTTTTCGTTGTAGCCATAGGTGTATTATACCACGTTTTTAGACATGAAAAAAGAGAGACAAGTCTCTCCTTGGTTTGAAGACAAAGTCTTCTTTTGACATTATTCTTCAATTAACGATGTTGAGTGAACCGGACGATTCTTACCATCTGGATCAATATATTGAATAGCTTGGTTGATAGCGATAGGGGCTTCACCCATTCCCACAGCAATCAAGTCAATCTTACCTTCATATTCTGCTGCATCACCAATAGCATAAACACCCTCTTGTGAAGTTTCAAACTGAGCATTAACAGTAACGCTAGAGCGTTTGAAGTCAACATTCCAGTTACGAAGGTTTTTATTGTTGGTTGAGAAGCCAAAGCTAACAATAAGGGTATCAAGCGGCAATTCCACAACTTCATCTGACTTCACTTTTTGAACAGTCAAACTTTTGGCAAGACCACTTTCACCCTTAATTTCAAGGGGTACATAAGGTGTCATCACATTAACTGATGATTGATGAAGAAGCTCTACACTATGCTCATGGGCACGAAAAGCATCACGTCGGTGAATCAAAGTCACGCTCTCAGCAATCCCATCTAGGTGATTGGCCCAGTCAACAGCTGAATCCCCACCACCAGCAATCACAACCTTCTTGCCAGCAAATTGGTCCAAGCTATGCACATTATAGAACAAGTTATTATCCGCATAATCTTCTTCATTGTCCACACCTAAAGGACGTGGAGCGAAGGCACCATTTCCACAGGCAATGACGATAGCCTTAGACAAGTGTTGACCCTTGCTAGTGGCAATTGTAAAGATGCCATCAGTCTTTTCAAAGGTTTGAACTTCCTCTTTCAAATGAATGCTGACACGATCTTCAAAACGCTTAAGCTGAGTCAAGAGGTTTTCTGTCAATTCCGCACCTGTTGTTTGAGGAAAGGCTGGAATATCATAGATTTTCTTCTCAGGGTAGAGGATGGCAGGCTGTCCACCAAGTTCTGACAGACTCTCAATAATATTAACAGTCATGCCACGTAGACCGGCATAAAAGGCAGCCCAAAGTCCTACTGGTCCACCACCAATAATGGTAATATCATAAATCTTTTCTTCTGACATTTTATTTTCCTTCTGCTTTTATCTCTTCTAAAATCTGACGTTCTTCATCCGTAAAATCATAGTTTTCCAAAAGATCTGGTCGACGCTCCCAGGTCTTACGCAAACTCTGCTCCATACGCCAACGTCGAATATTGACATGGTGACCTGACAAGAGCACATCTGGCACCTTCATGCCACGAAACTCAGCTGGGCGAGTGTACTGTGGAAATTCCAAAAGCCCTGATGAGAAACTATCATCCTTATGACTAGCTTCCTTACCTAAAACCTCAGGAATCAAGCGAACAGTAGCATCTACAATAGTCATGGCAGCCAGCTCTCCCCCAGTCAAGACAAAGTCTCCCAAGGAAATCTCGTCTGTCACCAAAGTTTTGATGCGCTCATCATAGCCCTCATAATGGCCACAGATAAAGACCAATTCCTCTTCTTGCGCCAATTCTTCTGCATAGGCCTGATCAAAGGTACGCCCCGCAGGATCTAGGAGAATAACGCGAGGCTTAGTGACGTTTAGCTTGTCAAAGGTATCAAAAATTGGCTGGGCACGAAGCAACATGCCTTGTCCACCACCGTAAGGTTCGTCATCTACATGACGAGCCTTCTCCGCATTTTCACGGAAATTGTGATAGTTGATTTCTAGAAGCCCCTTATCCTTTGCCTTACCAACAATGGAATGCTCTAAGGGAGCAAACATATCTGGAAATAGGGTCAAGATATCAATCTTCATCGTCCAATCCTTCCATGAGCTCAACCTCAATACGACCAGCTGCAACATCAACATCAAGAACTACAGGTGGGATATATGGCAAGAGCAAATCTTTCTTGCCTTTACGTTTTACTACCCAAACATCATTAGCACCCGGTTGGAGAATCTCTTTGACCTGACCAATCAAAGTATCACCTTCATAAACATCAAGGCCTATGATCTCATGGTAGTAAAATTCCCCGTCATCAAGGTCTGTTAGATTTTCCTCAGCAATCTTAAGGCTACAACCTTTATACTTCTCTACATCATTGATATGGTAAAGTCCTTTAAACTTAACGATATCAAAGTTTTTATGCTTACGGTGACTAGCAATTTCGACATCCATGATGTAATTATCTTTGTCATCAAAAAGGGCTAGGACACTCTTCTTCTTAAAACGCTCATCCGCAAAATCTGTTACAGACAAAACACGAAGTTCACCCTGCAAGCCCTGTGTATTTACAATCTTTCCAACGTTATAGTATGTCATTGCATTTCCTTATTATCTGTTTACTTCTTCAAATAAAACCACGACTCGACCAAGGGCTTATCATCATCTGACAGCCATCACAAAACAAAGTTTTTTCTTCGGGTCGAGGTCTCGTTATTTATGATTTTAAAGTGGTATAAAATGTCTGACCTAGGCCAGTCAACCCCTCTATTTTATCAAAAAGGACACAAAAAAACCAGCTTTCTCTAGCTGGTACTTATAGTCCGTACGGGATTCGAACCCGTGTTACCGCCGTGAAAAGGCGGTGTCTTAACCCCTTGACCAACGGACCATAATCTGTGTCTCTACCCTCAGGTAGAACTGGGGTAGCTGGATTCGAACCAACGCATGAGGGAGTCAAAGTCCCTTGCCTTACCGCTTGGCTATACCCCAAAAGACTCTTAATATTCTACAGAAAAACTAGTAGGCTGTCAACACTTTTTTAAACTTTTTTCAAAAAAAGCAACCGGAAATACCGATTGCTAGGAGTTAGGAGATTTCATCATCTAAGCGAACTTAGATAGATGATATGAGGTCGCTTCAACCTCATATGAAAAAAGAAAAGTTTTAGGATGGTTTAATTATATGTTTTGCTAGAAATAAAGTCAAAGAATTTGACTCACAAAATCCGACTTAGGGGTAAGAGTTATGATAACCCTCTCTAGCCCCTAGATAACAAGCTTAGTTGATAGCTTTATTCATCATCCTGCGAAACCAAATGATGTCTAAAGGCATAAACAACAGCCTGAGTACGGTCATCAACATTGAGTTTTCCAAGGATATTAGACACGTGAGTTTTAACGGTTTTCAACGAAATAAATAGCTCATTAGCAATGGTTTGATTGTCATACCCCTTAGCCAAAAGGGCCAAGATATCACGTTCACGTGCCGTCAAGTCATCGTGTAAGTCCGGATGACTATCATGGTATTTAATCTTATTGTCCACCTCAGTTTCGATAGCTTCTTCACCACGGTAAACCTTACGGATACTATTGAGAATCTCTGCCGCACTACTAGTTTTAAGCATATAGCCTTTAGCACCAGCTTCAATGACTGGGTAAATTTTTTCATTGTCCAAATAGCTAGTCAAAACCAAAATCTTGGCTTCCGGCCATTCTTTGAGCAATTCCAAAGTCGCTTGAACACCATCTAATTCAGGCATGACAAGATCCATAACGACGACATCCGGACGCAGTTCCAAGGCAAGATCGACACCCTCTCGACCATTCCCTGCCTCTCCAACTACTTCTATATCTCCTTGGAGATTCAAGAAACTCTTAAGGCCCAAACGGACCATCTCATGGTCATCGACCAAAATCACATTAATCTTATTCGACATTGTCTTCTCCTCTTAATATCGGCACACGGACATCAATAGACGTCCCCTTACCTTTAGCAGATAGGAACTGCACAGTTCCTGCCATTTCATCGACACGCTCTTGGATATTTTTCAGGCCATAACTCATCTCGTCAGTCGAAGCATTTAAGTCATAACCAACACCATTATCCAACATTTTCAATTGAATTTCCTGACTATTTTGATAGAGGTAAACCTCTATCTGGCTAGCCTTGGCGTGTTTAAGGGTATTAGAGATAAACTCTTGGGCAATCCTAAAGAGATTATTTTCAATACGCTTGGGCACTTTCTTAACCATATCCTTGTAGACGACATGGATATTGGATTTATCGGTTAATTCCTTAAGAATCATCTGCAAACCTTCTTGCAAGGTCTTGTTCTCAAGCTCTGTCGGACGAAGATGCAAAAGCAAAACACGCATATCATTTTGAGCGTCCGTCAGCATGGCCTCAACCGCCTGGATCTGATTATGCAAATCTTCCTTACTTAGCTGGTCCGCCATCTGAGATACACCAGATAGGATCATACTAGCCGCAAAAAGCTCCTGACTAACGGTATCGTGAAGGTCACGAGCAATACGACCTCTCTCCTTCTTGATAATATCACGACTTTGTAGAGCTTGGGCATTCTCAGTTTTCTGCAAGTCCTTAGTCAATTTACGCATCTTATGAGACAGGCGCATCATATTCTTGTCTAACTCAATATCTCCCTGACGTTTGACTGGTTGATTATTGATAATGCGGCGCAAATCCTGATTGACTGAACGCATACTGTTATCATTGGCAATTGCCCAGAGAATATAAAGCAAAATGAGCAAACTCAGAACCACAAAAACCATGTTAAAAAGGAAGTGGAAGGCCTGAGACAGATTGCCGAAAACCAGTGAAAAGTTGAGGTTAAAGCTATCCATCACTACAAGGGTAACACCAACCAAAACTACAACCGAATAAATCAGGATTAAAAATAGGTACTGTTTCTTCATTTGCGACGTACCTCCACTGGTCCAGCTCCCACATTGAGAATCAATTTAACCGTCCGATGGGCATGCTCATACTCTGCCCCCTGCAAGGTCAAGCTTTCATAACGGAGATCGTATTCATCTTCATTAAAGAAGGTGACAGAGCTATAGATTGCCGATATGTTGAGTTTAACGGAAACATCAATTGGTACCAAGATAGTCGTCGGTCCATAGAGTTTCTGCAAAATCACGACATTATCTCGCCCCGAGATGATAACCTGGGTCAAATCAATCACATCTGTCCCAAAGAAACGGATGATATTGATATCATCAAAGTCATAACGATCACTGACAGGTTCCATTCGAGTCCCAATCCACTGGTTTCGCACAGCCTGAGGATCCAAGTCGTCTTCCTTGAATTGAATGAGAGCGTAACGATTCTTTTTCTTGACCTGTGAAAAATGGTTAATCATGACATAGGCTACCCCCACTAAGATGGCAAGCACCACATAGATATTCCACATGGAAACCAGAAAGAGTGAAATCAAACAGATGGTCAAGACAAAGTCACTCTTGGACTCCTTGTTAAAGAAGCGAACCGCCAACAAGGTTAAAACCAGAATGAAAATAAAACTGGTAATATCATTATTAAAAATGGTAATCAGGCCCAGAGTCAAAAGCAGGGCTTCCACCACTAAGAAAAAATTAAATTTGGTCATAAGGACCTCTCAAATAAAAGTATACAGGCTTCATTCTATCAAATTTTAAGGCAATTGACAAAAAGACCCAGTTTGAGCACTGACTAACCAAGATAGAAAAGGGGCAGAAGAAAGCAAAAAAGTGCCTCCATTACAGGAAACACAGTCTTTCATTCAAAAATCTTAATCGTCAGTATCGTCCATTTTGCTTTTTATCATTAGTACTGTACTTCTGATTTCCTCCAGTATGACACGCTGCTCTGCTAATTCTTTCTTAAGCTCAGCTAATTTTCGTTCAGTCTGACGACCTGACCGCACAAAAATATTATTAAGAGAGCTAGTTAACAACCCTAGAGTGGCAATCCCACTAAACATGAGAATTACAGCGACTGCCTTACCTACAAGCGTTTTAGGGACGATATCTCCATAACCAACCGTAGTCACCGTTGCTACAGACCACCAAATAGCATCTATAAAATTATGGTGTTCTACTCGGGCAATAACAGCACTACTGATAAGAATGATAATACTATTAACCGAAAGTAGAAAATAAAAGCCATTTCTGCGATTGATACGATTGGAAATATGCTTGAGCTTGCTACTCAAACCAATTAAACGTGAGAGTTTGGCCAACCTAGCAAAGCGTCCCACTCTTGAAAAACGGAGGAAGGTAAAGACTTCATTATAGGGAATAATAGCCAACAAGTCCAACACATGTGTTTTAACAAAGACTCGCTTACGAGGTGCTAAGGAGAAACGAATCGCATAATCAATGGCAAATATGAGCGTTATAGACTGATCTATCACTCTAAAAGGTCGCCTTCCAATTGAAATTAAGCCAACTAAATCAAAGATAACCAACCCAATGGAAATCAGGGCCAGGACCGTTATGACAATATCGTAGGTAATGATATACCTTCTCAGTTTTCTACGGTTTCTCATAGCATCTCTCCTATATGTAATGTCTTCATTATAAAAGAATCTCTGACCTCTGGCAAGCAGGTTTTTTAGGCTATCGACAAGATCTCTAGGTAGCAAAAAAGAGAGATTAAATAACCTCTCTTCATTATGTCTAAGTTTTTTAATCTATTGTAGTTCTGTGTGAGTAGCCTCTGTCGAGGTTTCAGTGCTTGAAGTTGTACTATCAGTACTTGAGCTCGTCGATGACGAATGTGTCGTACTGCTTGAGCTTGACTGAAGGTTTGAACTTGCTGTTACAACCGAAACATAGAGAATCACTGTACCATCAACACTTGTACCAGCTTGTGGATCTTGATAAAGGACCTCCGTACTGCTAGGAACCTTATCCTTATCTAATTTGGCACCAGTATTATAGTCGCGGTACTCGATGCTACTACTTGAGATATTCTTACGATTCAAGGTTTGAACCGCTGTTGAAACTGTTAAACCAGTCACATCAGGCATGGTAACTGTCTTAGGAGTTGCCACACGGAACTTAATCTTAGCCTTACTATCCTTAGGATTGAAAGACTTGTTTTTCCCTGGACTTTGAGATAGGATTTCTCCCTCTTCAGCACTGTCATCTTCGACATGCTGAATATCAATTTGGTCCTCAGAAACACCATAATTCGAAGTCAAGTCCTCAATGGCATCCTTATAGTTTTTACCCTTGTAGTCTTTCAAAGCGAAACCTTTACTACCAGAAGAAACATAGACATCAATGCTTGATCCTTCTTTTCGTGTGGTTCCAGCTGTAGGATCGGTCTTGATGACCTTACCCGTATCGACAGAGTCATCTTCCACTTCTTTGACTTCTCCTACCTTAAATCCAGCACCCTCAATTTTAGTCTGAGCTGTGGACAACTCCTGACCGACCACATTAGGTACTTGGACATTATCAGGATTGGTAAATACTAAATAGGCAAAGATGATAATACCAATAAAGACAAGTCCTAGGAAAACCTTGAGTAAGGTTGAGAAGAAGTTCTTCTTCTTTTTCTTCTTAGCTGGTGTCGTTTTTTTCCTTGGTTGTTTACTTGGAGCAGGTGTAGGCTCTGATGGTTCAGCAGCAACGGCTTTTTTCTCAGGACTTGCTGATGGAACTGGATCAACCTTCGGCAAGGTCTTGGTATCCGTCATATCATCAAAGACTACCTTGGCATCACATCGATGACTAGGATGCAAACTCGTTACCAAGTCACGGCTCATTTCCAAAGTACTATTGTAACGATTTTCTAGTTTTTTGGCTGTTGCTCGAATAACCACGTTTTCCAAAGCTTGGGGAACGTTACGGTTCTCTGCCAAAATCGATGGTAGTGGCTTTTGGAAATGTTGGAGTGCAATGGTTACTGCACTATCGCCATCATAAGGAATATGACCTGTCAACATTTCAAAAAGCATAATACCCATAGCATAGATGTCACTTTGGATAGTCGCTTTAGATCCACGAGCCTGCTCTGGTGAGAGGTAGTGGACAGAACCCAACATAGAGTTTGTTTGAGTTAGACTAGTCTCTGCAAAGGCAACCGCAATTCCGAAGTCTGTGACCTTGGCTGTACCGTCCTTAGTTAAAAGAACGTTTTGCGGCTTAAGGTCACGGTGGATAATGCCCTTTTGATGGGCAAGAGTCATGGCGGAAAGGACCTCCCCCATGATACGCACAACATCTTGGTTAGAAAGTGGCGCATGGTCTTGAATGTATTTCTTCAAGTCCGAACCGTCCACATACTCCATCACCAAGAACTGCTGGCCGTCTTCTTCGCCAATATCTCGGATAGCAACGATATTAGGATGACTGAGTTCTGCCATGGCACGCGCTTCACGTTGGAAACGGGCCACAGCCACCTGATCAGTTTGGTAATTGGTACGAAGTACCTTAATAGCCACTTTTTCATTATCCAGAATCAGGTCATTAGCCAGATAAACATCCGCCATACCACCACGTCCGATAGATTTAAGGATTCGATAACGTCCAGCAAACAATTTGCCAACTTGGATCATTATCCTTCCTCACTTTCTACCTTAATGAGAGCAACGGTAATATTATCAAGACCACCTGCCTCATTGGCTGCAGCTACCAAACGACTCGTTTTTTCTTCGACGAAACCAGGGCTGTTGACAATATGAACAATCTGTTCGACTGAAATCATGTTAGTCAAACCATCTGAATTGGCCAAAATATAGTCCCCTGGTTCTAATTGTTGGACACCAAGGTCAGCTTCAATCGGAGCAGCTTGCCCAATAGATTGCGTAATGATATTACGTTGTGGGTGAACTGCTGCTTCTTCTTCGGTCAACTGACCAGCCTTGATAAGAGCATTGACCAAAGAATGGTCATTCGTCAATTGCTTATACTCACCATTACGGATAAGGGCAATACGTGAATCCCCAACATGGGCGAAAATCACAGCATTATCAACAAAGGCAAGAACCTCGATAGTTGTTCCCATTCCCTTATATTCTTCGTTTTGGCCAAGTTCATAAATTTTACGATTTTCTGCATCAATGGCAGCAATCATCCAATCACGAATCTGACTCAGCTCACGAAAATCAGTGTTAATCCAGTCTCGACCAAGATCAGTCACTGACATCTCACTGGCAATATTTCCAGCACGGTGTCCGCCCATCCCATCTGCAACAACGACAAGGGTAACACCAGCTTGGTTGACAAATTTATTAACAAAATCTTGGTTATTTGACCGTTTTTGGCCAATGTCCGTTAATAATGATATTTCCATAGTTTTCTTTCTGACTTGCGTCAGCATTTCCTCCTCTGTAACCCTAAGCTTTTTTACGCAACTGTGCGATGAAAAAACCATCAGTTAGATACTGTTCGGGGGTAATTGCCAAACAGCCATTGACCACGATGTCTTTACATGGATGGTCTAAGGCAACTTGCTCAAAATCAGGATGGCTCTCAAGAAAGGCTTGAATCACCTCTTGATTTTCTTCTGCTATGATGGTGCAAGTACTATATGTTATTATACCACCTTTTCGTAGGGTTTGACAAACGCTGGATAGGATATCCAACTGCACAGCCTTAAGGGACTCAAAGTCTTGGAGATCCTTGTTATATTTGATATCGGGTTTCCGACGAATGAGCCCAATTCCTGAACAAGGTGCATCCACTAAAATCTTGTCAAAACTATCAGCTGGAAAGACTTGATGTACCTGACTAGCATCCAGTTTCTGAGTCTTAACCTTATCAGCTAGGCCAAGACGTTGGGCATTTTCTTCGATAAGGGCAAGCTTATGATCATAGAGGTCAAGCGCCGTCACATGTCCACTCGTCAAATAAGAGGCCATATGGACAGTCTTACCTCCAGGCGCCGCACAGGCATCCAGGATTTCTTCTTCACCTTGAATCCCTAAAGTTGGTGCAACCAGTTGACTGGTCTCATCCTGAATGGTCAACAAGCCCTCTTTAAAATAATCTGTCCCAGCAAAGTAACCTGAAGACTTAACAAGCCCGACTGGGGATAATACTGAACACTCAGCCCCAGTGGCCTCCGCAATCTCTTCCAAATGTGACGCATCCGTCACACGCACACTAGCCTTGTTTCTCACAAAAAGGCTTTGGAAAATAGCAAGGGCACGATCCTCTCCATACTGGTCGATAAGTTTTTTAACCAACCACACAGGTAGAGAATACTGAACGGAATAGCGTTTATTGACACGTTTGATTGTGCTTGGATCTGGCAAAGGCTGGCTAGATAGTTTACGAAGAACCGCATTGACCAGCTTCTCAGCCCCCTTTTTATTGCCACGATTTTTGGCAATAGAAACGGCATCATTAACCACCGCATGGGCTGGAATCTTATCTAAATAGGCCAACTGATAGAGGCTCAAAAGTAATAAGTCATAGACCCAAGGTTCAAGCTTGTCACGGTCCTCGATGACATGGGCTAGGACCCACTCCAACGTAATCTTACGAGCCACGGTCCCATAGACAATTTCCGTCACCAAGGCCTTGTCCTTATCTGTCAGATGCGACTTGCTCAGATGGGTATTGAGAGCAATATTTGAGTAGGCCCCTTCCTGGAAGGCTTCTTCTAAGACTTCAAGTGCCTGTCCACGGGCTGTTTTTTTCCAATCATTGGCCAAATGCATCACCTACTTCAAGATTGCGTCCGACCCCATTAAGGAAATCAGTAATAGCCATACGAGGCTTTCCTGCAGGTTGAACTGTCTTAAGTGAAATGGCTCCTTGACCAGTCGCAACTACCAAACTCTTTTTGGTCTTTTCAATGATATGACCAGCCTGTCCTTGGCCTTCTACCAAGTTCGCTTCATAAATCTTGAAACGTTTGCCGTCAAGCAAGGTATGTGCCACAGGCCATGGATACATGCCACGGATTTGATTGAAGATGTCACGAGCCGGCTTGTTCCAATCAAGTCGCTCCTCTTCTGGACTAATATTTGGTGAAAAAGTTACCTGACTGGCATCTTGAGGAACAGGTTTGATTTCTCCGGCAATGTAGGCAGGCAAGGTCTCAAGCAAGAGGTCACGACCCAAGACTGCCAATTTTTCAAACATGGTACCGACATTATCCTCGTCAAGAATTGGCAAGGCCTTTTGGCTAACCATGTCACCAGCATCCATTTCCTTAACCATTTCCATAATCGTCACACCCGCTTCTGCATCACCATTGATAATGGCATAATGGATAGGTGCCCCACCACGGTATTTTGGCAGGAGTGAAGCGTGGACATTCACTGCAAAATCCATGCTATTAAGCAACTTACTTGGTAAAAATTGTCCATAAGCTGCAGTAACAATCCCATCAGCACCAAGCGCCATTACTTGCGCCATTTCTTCTGACCCTGACAATTTTTCCGGTTGATAAATTGGCAAGTCATGCGCCAAGGCTACTTCCTTGACCGGTGTCATGCGAATTTCTTTTTTACGGCCGACAGCACGGTCTGGTTGCGTCACCACAGCAACAATATCGTAACGCTCATCTGTCAAAAGTCCTTCCAGCACAGTCGCTGAAAAGGCAGGCGTTCCCATAAATACTAATTTTGTCATATTCTTCCTTTTCTAGATTAGGTAAAATTCTGAGGTTCGTGATCGATAATCAAACGCAGGTCCTTGTTTTCAGGTTCCTGAGTCATGTCAAGGACCCTATTAAGCGTTTCTTCCAAGTTATCCTCAAAACGGTATTTGATAATAATCTGATAATGATAAAGGTTATGTGTTCGGGCAATAGGCTTAGGCGTTGGCCCTAGGAAGGTCACCTTGTCTGACAAGTGCTCTCTTAAATAAGCCATAACCTCATAGCTCTTGCGGACGACAAACTCTTCATCCTTGTGAGAAAGCGTGATTCCTACCGTATAAAAATATGGCGGATAGGCCAACTGACGTCGAATCCCCATCTCATAGGCATAGAAAGCTTCATAATCCTGTTGTTGCGCAAACCGAATGGCATAATGACTAGGATTATAGGTTTGAATAATAACTTCCCCTTCCTTGTCAGCACGACCAGCACGACCAGCCACCTGAGTCAAAAGCTGGAAGGTACGCTCAGCCGAACGAAAATCTGGTAAATTAAGCGATGTATCTGCATTCAAGACCCCTACCAAGGTGACATTGGGAAAATCCAAGCCCTTGGCAATCATCTGAGTCCCAAGCAAAATGTCAGCCTTGCCACTTCCAAAAGTCTCTAAGAGCTTCTCGTGAGCACCTTTCTTACGTGTCGTATCAACATCCATACGAATCACTCTGGCTTCTGGCAAAAGTTCCGTTAACTGGTCATAAGCCTTCTGTGTCCCAGTCCCATAATAGCGAATCTGACGACTCTGACAGTTAGGACAGACATGTGGTATTGCTTTTTGAAAATCACAATAGTGGCAATTCATGGTCTTGGTATCCATGTGCAAGGTCAGTGAAATATCACAATTTGGACAATCATCCACATAGCCACAGTCACGACACATGACAAAAGAGGAATAGCCACGACGGTTCAACATTAGCACGACTTGTTCCTTACGTGCCAAGCGTTCTCGGATTTTCTCTAAGAGAGGTGGCGTAAAATCACTCGCCTCTTGACGGCCCACAAAGTCCTTAAAGTCTACCACTTCCACTTGAGGAATTTTGGCATTAGGATTAGCCCTCTGAGTCAACTCAAGAAAATGGTAAACCCCTTTCTGAGCTCTCGCCCGAGTCTCAATAGACGGTGTTGCTGAACCAAGAACAAGCACGGCTCCATGACTCTTAGCCCTAAGCAAGGCCACATCTCTAGCATGATAGCGAGGATTGGATTCTTGTTTATAAGTAGCCTCATGTTCCTCATCGATAATGATAGCTCCGATATTGTCCAAGGGAGCAAAGATAGCCGAACGTGCTCCTACGACAACCTTGGCCTGGCCAGATCTAACCTTACGCCACTCGTCAAATTTCTCACCGTCTGACAAGCCTGAATGCATAATGGCCACCAAGTCCCCAAAACGTGAAATGAAACGATTGGTCATTTGGGGCGTCAGGGAAATCTCTGGCACCAAGACAATAGCTGTTTTCCCCATAGCCAAGGTCCTCTCGATAAGATGTAGATAGACCTCTGTCTTACCTGATCCCGTTACCCCTTCCAATAAGAATGGTTTGCCGCCTTGTACAATTTGGCGCGTCATTTCTTCAACCGCATGCGCCTGTTGAACATTAAGCTCAAGAAAATCCGTCTTTTCTACCTTCTCAAAGTAGCTGTCGGCACGATTGACCTCAACTTCAGTGATGACCAAGGCACCAGCTTCAATGAAAAACTTAACCACATCTCGTGAAAAAAGCTTGTGGAGGTCTGCCACCTTCCCTGACTCACTCTTCTCGAGCAAGAAGTCTCGCATCTCCAAACGCCTCTTAGCCCGTTGCGAAATAGCCAAAGTCTCAAGAATGCCCTTTTGAACACTATAGTGCTTCTCAGTCTTGATGTTCTGCTTATCCTTAGCAAGGTAATCAACCGTTACACGTCCAGACTGGACCAGACGAGGAATGGCTTGACGCTGCTCCTCTAACAACTGCGAGAAAAGAACATGATCCTGCCCCTGAAGAAAAGTCTGTTTATCCTCTTCACCTAGTTTATCAGTCGCCATGATAACCTTATCGTACTGGGAATTAAGGAGACCGGGTAGCATTGACTTCAAGATGGAAATCTTATAGGAAAAGACCGTATGTCGCATCTGATCAGCCAAGTCCAGCTGATCCTGATTAAGGACTGGCTCATAATCTAAAAGCTCAGCGATAGGTTTTAATTCAGGAAAGTCTCTTAAGTTCTCCTGCTCTTCTAAACCAATAACAAAACCTTGCAATAGACGATTTCCTTTACCAAAAGGCACATGCACTCGCATACCAATGGCAATTTTATCTTGCATAGCTTCAGGGATAAGGTAACTATAAGGTCTGTCCGTCTGCATCAGAGGAACGTCTACAATAATTTGTGCTACTAAAACCATAAATTTCCTCCTGTCACTTCCTTAAGACCAGTATCTTTCAAGCTCAAGAAAAGCTGAGCACTTGATTATCATCATAAAGAAGGAAGCTGAGACACTATGCCTCAGCTCCCCTCTCCTCATAAACCAAAGCATGACTTTGATTTTAGATTTTATCGCCTTCTTCTTTTTCTTTAGCGATTTGTTCTTTGATTTTACGTTCTTCTTCCTCAGCAGCAAGACGTGCTTGAATCACTTTCAAACGTGCCAATTCACGTTTAGATTCTGGATCTGGGTGAATAGTCACATTTCCAGTTTCAATTTCTTCAAGGGCTTGAAGAGTTGGTTTTACTGACGTAAACTCTTGAGTTGGTTCAGCACCAGCGGCCAATTCATGGGCACGTTTGGCTTGCAAAATAACCAATGAATATTTTGAAGGCACTTTATCCAAAAGTTTGTCAATAGAGGGTTTCAACATCATAATTCTATACCTATTTCTAATTTATTTATCTGATAATTTCTTTTCTGAAATCATATTACGATAGCGGCCAATCACACGGTCAACACGGAAGTGTTCTGCTTCAATAACACGTTTGACACGCTCAGCAGCTAATGGCACTTCGTCATTAACAATGGCATAATCGTATTCGCTCATGAGAGCAATTTCTTCACGCGCACGCTCGATACGTTGAGCAATAACTTCCTCAGAATCTGTCCCACGACCAACCAAACGCTCTTGAAGCTCGTTCAAATCCGGTGGTGTCAAAAAGATGAAGACAGCATCTGGGACCTTTTTCTTAACCTGAAGGGCACCTTGAACCTCGATTTCAAGGAAAACATCAATACCTTTATCCAAGGTTTCATTAACATAAGTCAAAGGTGTTCCGTAGTAGTTACCCACATATTCAGCATATTCCAACATTTGACCATTACGAATAAGCTCTTCAAATTCCTCACGCGAACGGAAGAAATAATCCTTCCCATCAACTTCACCAGGACGTTGAGCACGCGTGGTCATTGATACTGAGTATTCAAATTTGTGGTCAGGTGTTGAAAAAATCTCCTGACGAACAGTTCCTTTTCCGACACCAGAAGGCCCTGAAAAAACAATCAAAAGTCCACGTTCAGACATGTCTTCTCCTTAAACTAAGATTAAAAATCTTCTTATGACTCACCTTAAAAAAGAGAAAGTAATCATCTCTTTTTATGGCTTAGGGGTTGTTCAGTGATTAAGTTACAGCTCACTTTTCAGAGCATGTGTTTTTCCTTACTATTTTACCAATAAAAGCGACTTTTTTCAAGGTGAGGACACCATTAAAAAGAGTGAATTCCTTTTCTCAGTACTCACTCTTTTTTAAATACTCTTTTAAACCAAACCAGTCAAGAGACCTTGCATGAATTCTTCTGAATGGAACTCACCAATATCATCAATTTTCTCACCAAAACCAATTAACTTAACTGGAATATCCAACTCTTGGCGAATGGCTAAAACCACCCCACCCTTGGCACTACCGTCCAACTTAGTCAAGACAAGGCCTGTAAGAGGTGTGATTTTTGAAAATTCCTTAGCCTGACTAAGGGCATTTTGACCTGTTGAGGCATCCAAGGCCAAGAGGGTTTCATGAGGTGCTTCTGGAACCACACGCTTAATAATACGACCAATCTTTTCAAGCTCTGCCATAAGATTGTCTTTATTTTGCAAACGACCCGCAGTATCAATCATAAGGACATCAACTCCTTCAGCAAGGGCCTTTTCCATACCGTCAAAGACCACTGAAGCTGGGTCAGCCTTCTCAGCACCAGTCACCACTGGCACATCAACACGACGCCCCCACTCAACCAACTGAGCGACAGCTCCCGCACGGAAGGTATCGGCAGCTACCAGCATAACTTTTTTGCCTTCTTGTTTGTATTTATGCGCCAACTTACCGATAGACGTTGTCTTACCAACCCCGTTGACACCAACGAAAAGCATGACTGTCAAACCATCTTGGAAATTAATCTGCTCCTTGTAGACATCATCCTTCTCGTAGATATCCACAAGTTTTTCGATAATCAAGCGTTGCAAATCTTCAGTCTTTTTGACATTTTCGAGGCGGGCTTCATAGCGCAAGTCTTCCGTTAATTGCGTGGCAACATTAACCCCAACATCGGAAAGAATCAGCATTTCTTCCAATTCTTCGAAGAACTCCTCATCAACTCGACGGAAATTCGCAAAGAATTCATTCAAGCGGGCAGCAAAACCTGTTCGCGTCTTCTTAAGGGTACGATTGTATTTTTCTTGTTCTGTTTCAGTTTTTAAAGCCTGAACTTCTTCAGGTTTTTCCTCAACTTTACGGGTTTGAACAGCCTCAAAAGTAACCGTTTCACCTTTTTCTGCAGCAGCAGCTACCTGAGCCTTTTTAGCATAGTAATCAGCCATGACATCCGCAAAGTGGTTATCCACAGCGACTTGGCTTTCTTCTGACTTTGATACGCCTTCTGCTTCGCTTGAGGCCTGATCATCAACAGATAGGTCCTCATCAGACGCTACTTCACTTTCTTCTGTCACTGTAGATTCGCTTTCTTCAACAGATTCTGTAGACGAAATCTCTTCTACTTGAGTCTCTGACTCACTGAGCTGTTCTGTTTGACTTTGGCTTGTCCCTTCACTTGTTGACAAGTCTTGATTATCAAGGGCCTCAGTTTCTGAAATTTCCTGATTTGCTACAGTCTCCTGTGACTGGTTTTCCTCTTGTCCAAATAATCGATCAAATAGACCCATTTGGTTCTCCTTATTTCTCTAGAATATACTTGTGGATGGCCTCAGCCACTCCAGATTCCTCATTAGTTTTTGCCGTTACTGCCTTGGCAACAGCCTTAACCTTAGGAACAGCATTTGCCATAGCCACACCAAGACCAGCCCACTCCAACATGGTCAAGTCATTTTCCTCATCTCCCATAGCCATAACCTGACTTTTATCAAGGGCAAGATAATCAGACAAAAGTTTCAAGCCTACAGCCTTATGAACCCCTTTCGGCATGACTTCAAGGATAATTTCACGAGACTTAAAAACTTCAAAATTCTGGTATAGCTGTTTAGGTAGTTTTTGAATTTGAGCATCCAAAAACGCTTCCTCACAGACCGTAACTACCTTATTATAGACGATATTTTCAGGAATGTCATCAATACTCTCCACATCAACGAAGGTCAAGGTAGGATTAGCCTGACGATAGAGAGAATGATTGCCTTTACTTGGCACACCATAGACAATGCCATCACTGATAACATCCATAGGGAGCCCTAGAGGTTCAAAGACAGCATAAATCTGCTTTAAATCTTCTCGACTCATCTCTTTCTTTATGAGGATATCCCCATTATTACGCTGAACCAAGCCACCATTGAAGGTCACACTATAGTGCTTATCATCTAACAAGCCCAAATCTTCCAAGATATGAGTAATAGCTGGCAGAGGACGACCAGTCGTAATGACCACATGAACTCCCTTAGCTTCTGCCGCCTTCAGAGCAGCTCTATTTTCAGCTGTTACTTGCTTATCCTTAGTAAAGAGGGTCCCATCTAGGTCCAAGGCCAATAATTTAATCTCAGACATCTGAGCCCACCAATCCTTCCATGTAGTCAAAGACTGCACCATCTTTATGGTGGCCAATCACCTCATCTGCCACTGCCTTAATCTCATCACGCGCATTTTCCGTAGCAACCGCACGACCCGCGAAGGTCAGCATCTCCATATCATTGAGATTATCACCAAAGGCTACAACATCTGAAGCCTGTCTCCCCAACTCTTGACAAAGATGGTAGAGACCAAAGCCCTTGTCCACACCTTTAAGGATGATATCCATGGAATCAAAGCCAGTTGTCACAGCAGTCATATCCTCAAAAATCGTGTTGAGGTAGTCACCACGTTCCATGATGGTATCTCCTTGAAACTTAGCAGTTACCTTGAAAATATCATCTGTGACCGCTTCAAGATCCGTTGCCATGACATTTTCATAGTAACGTTCCATGGCCTTAAGATAGGCTGGGTCTGCATCGTTTGGTGCATAGGCACCTCGACGGCCTGACAAGAGAATCCCCTCGCAAGTTGGCAGGGATAAAGTTGTATCTGCAATTTGCAAATAATCCTTAGGTTCTAGCTTGGACTCGAACAAGACCTCACCCTTGTACTGAACCAAGGCCCCATTTTCCGCAATAATCGCAATACGGTCCACAAACCCATCAAAAAGCTCCTCCAAGGCCAAGAGGGCTCGCCCAGAAGCTACGGTAAAAACATAATCTTTAGCTTCACAAGCATCCAAAAGGTTATCCAAACGTGCTTTGTCATAGGCACCAAGATGGTCTAGAAAGGTACCATCCATATCTGTTGCTAAAATTTTCAAAATAATCTCCCTTCAGGTCGAATATACTTGCCCCTATTGTACCAAAAATAGGAATATAAGTTTGGGAAAAGCCAAAGAAATTAGAGAAAATATGGTATTTTACTTGCAAATTCATCATTTTAGTTGTATCATTACGGTAGTACAAGAATAATACTATTATACTTTTAGAAAGGAGTCTCTTATGGCTTGGACATTTGATGAAAAATCGCCAATCTATCTCCAAATCGCCTATCGCGTCAAGCTGAAGATAGCTTCCAAGGAATTGAGTATGGGACAACAACTCCTACCTGTAAGGGAATTTGCTCAGGAAGCCGGGGTCAATCCCAACACCGTACAAAGAGCCTTCCAAGAACTTGAAAAAGAGGGGCTGGTCTATTCTGCCCGTACCTCTGGTCGCTTTGTTACTGAAGATGAAAAACTTATTGATCAAAAACGACATGAGATTGCCCAAAGTCTCATGAAAAACTTTGTCACTGAGATGGCAGCCATTGGTTTTAGCTCACCTGAAATCAAAGCCATCATTACTGACTACATCGAACAAACAGGAAAGGACTTATAGACCGATGACTGATATTGTAACTCTAACAAATCTCACCAAGACCTATAATGGTATTCCAGCCCTTAGAGATGTAACCATGGCCATCCCGTCTGGTAAAATCATTGGTCTCTTAGGACCAAACGGTAGTGGTAAAACAACTCTCATCAAGATTTTGAATGGCCTCCTTCAACCAACTTCTGGTTTAGTAACTATTAATGGATTTCAGCCATCACCTATCACCAAAGCTCAAGTGGCATATCTACCTGATACAACTTATTTAGATGAAAGTAAAACTATCCAATACTACTTGGACTTCTTCCAAGATTTCTATGCTGACTTCCGCTATCCTCTTGCCTTGCAACTCTTGCAGGATTTAAAGCTCCAGCCTGATTTGCGCCTTAAAGACCTTTCAAAAGGAAACAAAGAAAAAGTTCAGTTGATTTTGGTTATGAGTCGTGAAGCTAAACTCTATCTCCTTGATGAACCTATCGGTGGGGTCGATCCCGCGTCACGTGACTACATCCTTAAAACCATCATCAACCAATACTCTGAAGATGCTTCTGTGATCATTTCAACTCATTTGATTGCAGACATTGAATCTGTTCTAGATGAAGTTGTCTTCCTAAAATACGGTCAGATTGAACTTCAGGGTGATGCTGATAATATCCGTCAAGCCCATGGCAAATCTATCGACAAACTCTTTAGAGAGATGTTCCACAACTAGGAGGTATGAGCATGTTTTGGAAATTAGTTAAGTATGAATTACAATCGATCCGTAAATGGTATCTCGGCATCTATGGTATTGCCATCCTACTCTCAATCCCCTTGGGTTTAATGCTTCAAAAATTTATTTTTGTAACTGAACAGAGCCACCAAGAACCTAGTCTACTCTTTTTTGCTTTCTTCACACTGATGGTTTTTGCTACCATTATTGTATGGGGAGCCATTTACATAGCAACAATAGTCCTCATTGTCAGACGCTTTGCAAAAACTGTCTTTGGGAGAGAAGGCTATCTAACCAATACACTCCCAGTTTCTGCTCACCAATTAATCTTATCGAAACTCTTGGTAGCCTTTATTTTAGATATCATTTCATCACTCGTTATACTCCTTTCGATTGGAATTATAGCTGCTTTCTGCCTTGATATGAAAGATATCCTCCTAGCTACCAGCTACTTTGGCCAGATCCTAAAAGAGATAGGCGCTTTCTACCTCTTCATCCCTTCTACAATCTTGTCAATGATTGCTGGTATTCTTTTCTATTACCTCTGTATTAGTATCGGAAACCTCTTCAACACTAACAAAGTTCTTATGGGATTTGTCGCCTTTTTCGCCATTCAGGCTATCCTATTCTTTATTGGTTTCTTCTTTGGACTCGGTGCAGCCTTGACCGGAGATGCAACATATACTGCAATCAATAACTCGTCATATATCATTAGTCTAGTTCAGTCTCTCATTCTCATCGCAGCAAGTTACTTTGGTACCTACTATATCATGACCAAACGCTTAAATCTGGACTAAAGAAAAACCGTGTTCCTTTTGGAACACGATTTTTTTGCATTTAAAAGACTTATTTACTTTGTTCTTTACGATAAGTCTCAATTTCGGCTTTGTTACCCCAAACGAAGTGTCCTGGACGTACTTCAACCATTTCTGGTTTATCAACAGAATAGTCGTGTTGGTTTGGATCATAAACCTTCAAGACTTTCTTACGTTCCAAGATCGGATCTGGAATAGGAACAGCAGACAAGAGTGACTTGGTGTAAGGGTGGATAGGATTGTTGTAGAGTTCTTCTGTCTCAGCAACTTCCACGATTGTCCCCTTGTAGATAACAGCGATACGGTCAGAAATGAAACGGACCACTGACAAGTCGTGAGCGATAAAGAGGTAGGTCAATCCCAACTCTTTTTGGAATTTCTTAAGCAGGTTCAAAATTTGGGCACGAACTGACACGTCAAGGGCTGAGATTGGTTCGTCAGCGATGACCAAGTCAGGTTGCATAACCAAGGAACGCGCAATACCGATACGTTGACGTTGTCCCCCAGAAAATTCGTGAGGGTAACGTGTCAAGTGCTCCTCAAGAAGTCCCACTTCTTTGATGATTTCCTTGATTTTAGCTTTACGATCTTCCTCATCCTTATAGAGATGGAAGTTATGCAAGCCCTCAGACAAGATATAATCAACTGTTGCACGTTCATTCAAACTAGCCGCAGGGTCTTGGAAAATCATCTGAATACGACGGATAAGGTCGTTTTTCTCAGAGTGAGATAAGTGCCCATTGATTTTCTTACCGTCAAAAATAATCTCACCATTACTTGTATCATTCAGACCAATAATGGCACGACCGATAGTAGTTTTACCACTACCAGACTCACCAACGAGGGAAAAGGTTTCACCCTTGTTGATGAAAAAATTAGCATTGTGGACAGCAACGAATTTCTTGCTTCCTTCACCGAAGGAAATCTCCACATCTTTTACTTCAACTAACTTCTCAGGCATTGCCTTCCTCCTCATCTCCTAAATGTGCAAATCCCATATTAGCACGGATTTTTTCATGTAGATTTTGGATAACCGCAGGTTTTTCAACTTTTGGTGCATCCTCATGTAAGAGCCAGGTCTTAGCCCAGTGAGTATCTGAAACTTGGAATTGTGGTGCTTTTTCCTCAAAGTCAATCTGCATAGCATAGTCTGAACGCAAGGCAAAGGCATCTCCAACAACCGGTGTATAAAGTGATGGTGGTGTCCCTGGAATTGAGAAAAGCTCACCCTTATCGTCAGCCAACTGTGGCAAGCTTGAAAGCAAGCTCCACGTGTATGGGTGACAAGGCTCATAGAAAATTTCCTCAACAGTTGCGTACTCGATGATTTCACCAGCATACATAACAGCAACCTTGTCAGCGATACTTGCTACCACACCAAGGTCATGGGTAATGAAAATCACTGAGAAACCATACTCCTCTTTGAGTGATTTTAAGAGGTCAATGATTTGAGCTTGAATGGTCACATCAAGGGCAGTTGTTGGCTCGTCACAGATAAGGACATCAGGACGACAAGCCAAGGCAATGGCAATAACGATACGTTGACGCATCCCACCAGAGTATTGGAAAGGATATTCGTTGAAACGTTTTTCAGCATCAGGAATACCAACCTTGTCCATGTAGTCAATGGCCATTTTTTTAGCTTCTTTAGCAGATTTTCCTTGGTGTTTGACAATGACTTCAACAATTTGGCTACCGATAGTCTTAATTGGGTCAAGACTGGTCATAGGATCTTGGAAGATAGTCGCAATCTTAGCCCCACGAATAGGTGCCCAATCTTGGTGACTCTTAAGCTTAGTCAAATCCTGACCACGATAATCAATAGAACCGCTGGCTACACGACCATTTTCTTCAAGCATCCCTGTGAAAGTCTTAGTCAATACTGATTTACCTGAACCAGACTCACCAACCAAGGCTAAAACTTCACCTTCAACCAAATCAAGGGAAACTCCTCGAATAGCTGTCAAAACACGGTCACGAACGTCAAATTCCACGACGATATCGCGAGCCGATAATATTACATTTTTATTTTCTGTCATATTGGACTCCTATCTATGCGTACGTGGGTCGCTGGCATCCGCCAAGTTTTGACCGACAATAAAGAGAGAGAGGGAAACGAGGATCAAGGTAGTCAATGGAATCCAGAAGAGATAAGCATTGACTGTAACGTTCTGTGCATAGTCTGAAATCAAACGACCAAGACTAGGCGTCGTAACGGGAAGCCCCAAACCAAAGTAAGAAAGGAAAGCTTCGTAAGAGATAAATCCTGGCAAGAGCTGACTAGCCATAGTCACGATAACCGATACAAGTTGTGGCATGATATTTTTAACCACAATCTTAGGAGTTGGTGTTCCCAAAGTACGAGAAGCCAAGTTGTACTCCAAATCACGGTAACGCATGATTTGAATACGGATAGTATAGGCAATACCAATCCAACCTGTGACAGTCATGGCAAAGATCATGTTCCAGAAACCAGCACCCAATGAGTAAGTCAAGACGATAACGACAAGGAGGGCAGGAATGTTTGAGATGATGTTGTAGATTTCCATCATAATCATATCGAAGGTCTTAGAAATCCCCCAAACAGCACCAACGACTAAACCAATAGCAACGTTAAGGAAGGTAGCGATAACAGCAATAAGGATAGAATTACGAGCTCCAAACCAAACACTGTCAAAGAGAGACTTACCATTACTGTCTGTACCGAACCAGTATTGAGCATTTGGATGCACATAACGCACACTAAAGTCATTAACCTTAGACACGTCATTGAAGTCAAATTTTGAAAACATTGGGTAGATAAAGCTCATCAAAATGATAGCAATCAAGATACCCAACATAACAGTTGTTGACTTTTTCTTGAAGAACTGACGCATCACCGATTTCCAGTATGAATAGGCCGGCGCATCAATTGTTTCAGAGGCAAAATCATCGCGCTTTACAAATTGGAACTTACTTTTATCAATTGAAGCCATTATTTACCTCCTTTAGATGTCAATTTGATACGTGGGTCAATCATAGTCATAAGGATATCACCCACAAGCAATGAGAAGATGGTGAGGGCTGTGAAAATAAATACAAGACCCACAACCATAGCGTTATTTGAAGCACGGACAGAGTCAATCAACATTTTACCCATACCAGGGTAGGCAAAGATTGTTTCTGTCAAGGTTGCCCCTGTGATAACACTAACGATAGATGCTGGGATCCCTGAAACCAAGGAAACCATAGCATTTTTGAAAATGTGTTTATTCGAAATTTCTTGTTCTGACAACCCTTTGGCACGTGCAAAACGAACGAAGTCTTGTGACTGCAAGTCAATCATGTAACGACGAATCCAAATGGCAAGACCTGGTGTAGACAAAAGACCGAGAATAACAGATGGCAAGACGTATGAACGCCAGTCACCCGCACCCAAGATAGGGAAGGAATCTGGAAGACCAATCTCAGAACCAATCAAACGAATGATATAAACCAAGGCGATGGTTGGTAGTGAGAGCAAGAAAGTCAAGACACCAGTTGAAATACTATCAAAGAGTGTATTTTTAAAGCGTGCCATGTATGATCCCAATGGAATTGCCAAAGCATAAGACAAGACCAAACCAATCAAACCAGCAATGGCAGAACTTGTCACCATTGATGGGTACTGGTAGCGACTCTTAGTAGCTGTGTAAGGGTCGTCACCATAGTAAGAACGATCCCTAGCATCAGCCTGACTTGGTGATTTATAAGTACGAGAGTAGATATCTACTGAAGATACTTTCTTACCAGTAGGGAAGTTGACCTCAGAGCTTTGTGTTTGCCCTTGTCCTTGTGTAATAACATCAAGAACACCCTGCTCAGCATAGGTTGGGTAAGATGTACCAAGGTTCATCTTCACAAAGTTTTGGTGAACAAATGGGAACTGACTGTTAAAGTAAAGCAAGTATTTATGCTTAGTCCCTGATCCGACAACTGACCAACCGATAGCTGGGTCATTTTCAATACGGATGTAACGCTTCAAGTTTGGATTTGTTTTATCTTTAACCCATCCAGTATTGTCAAATTCAAAGAGGTGCGTATAGAAGCCAAATACACGTTCAAGCACTGGAACATCACGTGTTGCATAGAATTGTTTACTTTGCTTGAATTGATGCAAACGCCAGCCACGTCCTAAACTATCCACATATTTTTGGTAAATAGCTTTATTTTCTTTTGTTGGCTTAGTGGTTACTGACTTATCGAGGGAGCTAGCTTTCTCCTGCAACTCCTTGGTGTCATAGTAATCAATGTAACCCATACGTTCATAGATTGTATTTTCATAGTTAGCCTTAGAATCGGCTGTTTTAGCAATCTTGTTGTAGTTAGGGTCCTGTCTGAAAATCAGACGCCTCGGCACCATGGTATAGATAATCGTGTAGGTCAAGGCCGTCACGACAAATATTGACAATAGAGAACGGAGGGTTCTCAATAAAATGT
Organism: Streptococcus sp. 27098_8_74; assembly: GCF_041431705.1. Taxonomy (NCBI): domain Bacteria; kingdom Bacillati; phylum Bacillota; class Bacilli; order Lactobacillales; family Streptococcaceae; genus Streptococcus; species Streptococcus sp. 27098_8_74. The sequence continues at coordinate 33,435 of NZ_JAPVYF010000010.1, read as the reverse complement.
ATTTTTTCATGTCTCTTCCTTTAATTCCAAAAGAACTTTCCCAATCTAATGAGAAAGTTCCATCGTCCTTTTATTTAACGTGTTTCTCAAGGTCTTTTTGAGCTTTTTCGTTGGACTTAGACTTTTCTTTAAGCCAGCTTTCACGGGCTTTATCATAGTTTTTCTTAGTGACAACATCTTTTTGAGGCTCAAGGTACTTAAAGTATCTGTCAGAACCCTTAGGTCCTACTTGAGAGTAAGCACCTGAGAATGGTGTCAAACGAGCTACCATTGGAGCAGCACCCTTGTTAACCATAAGTGGCATGAAGAGTGAGCTATCTTCCAACCAAGCTTGTGCCTCTGCATAACGTTCATAACGTACGTTGAGGTCGCTTGTTTCTTTAGCTGCATTATCAACCAAAGCATCAAAGTCTTTAAGACCTACTTGAGCTGCTGCTGCATTGTTAGGATCGTCGAATCCCATGTAAGTTTTTGTGTTCTCACTAGCTGTTGTCTTGAAGATATCAAGGAATGTTGATGGGTCTTCGTAGTCAGGTGCCCAAGCAACTGAAATATTGATATCCCAGTCTTCTGCTGCTGCGTTAGCTGCATACAAAGTACTGTTAAGAAGATCATCTTGAGACATTTGATGAACGTCTACAACCACATTTTCTTTTCCGAGTGTCTTTTCAACAGATTGTTTCAAAGATTGTGCACGTGCTACAGTTGGTTTTGCAGCTTGGTCAACTGGAAGGTCCAAGTGAATTGGGAATTGAACACCTTGTGCTTGGAGAGCTTCCTTAGCCTTATTAAATTCAGTCTTAGCCTTATCAGCGTTGAAGAGACCATCTTGACTGTCTTTAAGGTTAACACCTGACCACTCGTCACCATATGAAGGCATCTTTTCAGTTACCAAATCACCGAATGACTTGTCACCAGCATAAACAAAATCAGGTTTCACAAGAATGTTACGAACAGCAAGTGCTGCACCTTTTTCACCATTAAGTTGTGCTGAATAAGCTGTACGGTCAATAGCAAAGTTAACTGATTGACGGAAGTCCTTGTTAAGAAGAGCTTTCTTAGTTGAATCTTTCTCAGCATCAGTCTTCTTAGATGTATGGTTGTAAGACTGACGGTCAATATTAACACCAACCCCACCAATATCTGCAGATGGTTGTGTATAGAAGATATTATCTTTATATTGTTTTTCTACTGAATTAAAGTTTGAGCTTGTTGGATATAGACGTGCTTGACTATAAGCGCCATCAGTGAAATTACGAACAAGCGATTCTTGGTCAGAAGCATCGTAGAAAGAAAGTTTAATGCCATCGAAATGGACATTTTTCTTATCCCAGTAGTTTTCATTTTTAGCCAACTCAATAGATGATTTAGCTGTCAATGACTTAAGGATGTAAGGACCATTATAAAGGATAGATGATGGATCTGTTGATTTACCAAAGCTATCCCCTTTTGACTTAAGGAACTCTTCATTTACAGGCCAGAAGAGAGAATAAGTCATCTTAGAATTCCAGTAAGGTTCTGGTTGTTTAAGTGTGTACTGAAGAGTGTAATCATCAAGAGCTTTAACACCAACTTTAGAGAAGTCTTTATCAGTACCATTGAAATAATCAGCAAGACCTACTACAGAATCTTTTGCCAAGTAAATTGACTCAGTCTTTTTATCAGCAGCATGCTTAAGACCTGTTACAAAGTCTTTAGCTGTTACTTCTGCATACTCTTCACCGTCTGAAGTATACCATTTAACTCCCTTACGAAGTTTGTATGTATAAGTTAAACCATCAGCTGAAACAGTCCAGTCCTTGGCAATAGAAGGTACCAAGTTACCATATTTATCGTTTTCCAAAAGGCCATCGACACCATTTGTCACAGCATCAGTCGTTGAACCTTTATTGGAAATAAGATAGTCCAATGTTTCAGGATCAGCAGTATAAACATAGTTATAAGTATTGCTTGAAGTGTTTGATTTTGATGAACAAGCCACTAAAACCCCAACACTTAGGAGGGAAACACCCGCAAGGGCCAACCATTTACTTTTTTTCATAAGCATTCTCCAAAAAATCTTTTTTTATGTACCAACATTATACCATAAAAAATAAGATGAGTACAATTTTCAGAATATTTTGTCTTATACTGACTTTCTCACAATTATACCCCTTATGAACACTAGGAATTAGCCCTTTTTTGACAAAAGAAAAAGGCAAACTGCCTTTTCCTCAAGATTATTATTTAACGTGTTTCTCAAGATCTTTTTGAGCTTTTTCGTTAGATGCTTTCTTTTCTTTAAGCCATTTTTCACGGCTTTGTTCATATTCTTTCTTAGTAACTACTTTTTCTTGTGGTTTCACGTATTTGAAGTAGTCTGATGAGTTCTTATCACCCACTTGCATGCTAGCACCCGTAAATGGTGTCAAGCGTGAGATAACTGGTGCTGCACCGTTACCAACAGTCAATGGAATGACAAGCGAGCTATCTTCCAACCATGCTTGAGCTTGGGCATAGCGGTCGTAACGAGCGTTGAGGTCTGTTGTTTCTGAAGCTGCTGAATCAAGCAAGGCATCATAATCTTTAAGACCTACTTGAGCTGCGGCCGCATTGTTTGGATCATCATAACCCATGAAAGTCTTGGTATTTTCACTTGAAGTTGTCTTAAAGATATCAAGGTAAGTTGATGGGTCTTGATAGTCTGGACCCCAAACAACACCGTTTGAAATATCCCAGTCTTCTGCTGCCGCATTAGCCGCATTAAGAGTAGCATTTTGCATGTCATCAGATGACAATTGGTTAACATCGATAACCACATTATCGCTACCCAATGATTGTTCAATGGTTTGTTTCAAAGATTGGGCCTGAGCAACATGGATTTTAGAACTTTGGTCAACTGGAAGGTCCAAGTGAATTGGGAATTGAACACCTTCTCCTTGGAGAGCTTCCTTAGCTTTGGCAAACTCAGTCTTAGCTTTTTCAGCATTGTAGAGGCCATCTTGACCATCAGTAAAGTTGACACCTGACCATTCATCACCATAAGAGGACATTTTCTCTGTTACAAGATCTCCAAAGGTCTTATCACCTGCACTGACAAAATCAGAAGGAACAAAAAGGTTACGAAGAGCTAGAGCTGCACCATCTTTACCATTCATTTGTGATTGATAAGCCGTACGATCAATTGCGAAGTTGATTGATTGACGGAAGTCTTTGTTTAGAAGAGCCTTCTTAGTTGATGTCTTTTCAGCATCCGTCTTCTTGGCTGAGAATTTATAGCTTTGGCGGTCGATATTAACACCAATGGCTGATGTAGACGCACCTGGTGCAGTGTAATAAATGTTATCTTTATATTTCTTCTCTACAGAAGAATAGTTAGAACTCGTTGGGTAGACACGAGCCAAACTATAGGCACCATCCGTGAAACCACGTTCTAGAGCCTCTTGATCCGAACCGTCATAATATGACAATTTGATGGCATCAAAGTGTACATTCTTCTTGTCCCAATAATTTTCATTCTTAGTCAACTCAATAGATGATTTAGCTGTCAAAGATTTGAGAAGGAAAGGACCATTATAGAGGATAGATGTTGGGTCTGTTGACTTACCAAAATCTTTTCCTTTGTTCTTAAGAAAGTCTTCGTTAACTGGGAAGAGCAAGCCATAAGTTGTTTTAGAGTTCCAGTATGGCTCAGGTTTTTTAAGGGTGTATTGCAATGTATAATCGTCGATTGCTTTAACACCTACATTTGAGAAATCTTTATTGGCACCAGAGAGGTAGTCAGACAAGCCAGCAATAGAATCTTGCACCAAGTAAAGAGCTCCAGACTTGCCATCAGCCGCATGCTTAAGACCAGTCACAAAGTCCTTAGCAGTCACATCAGCATACTCTTCACCATCAGAAGTATACCATTTAATTCCCTTACGGATTTTATAAGTATAAGTCAGACCATCTTGAGAGACAGACCAATCTTCAGCTACTGAAGGGACAAGATTTCCATATTTATCTGCTTCCATAAGACCATCTACACCGTTTGTCACAGCTGTCTTAGTAGGTCCTGTATTTGAAGTGATGTAATCCAATGATTCTGGATCTGAATTATAAACATAACCATAAGTCGTTCCACTAGTACTTGACTTAGAAGAACAAGCCGCTAAGGCACCTACACTGAGGAGTGCCACACCCGCAAGGGCTAACCATTTGCTTTTTTTCATAAGATTTCTCCAAAAAATAAAATTTTACTCTTTCATTATAGCATAAATAATCAAGAAAAGGAGTCATTATCAGACTATTTTGCACAATTATTGCACCTGATGAAATACGAAAAATTCAGCAGTCCCTTGTGTTTTCTGGATTTCTAGCTACTTTAATCGATTTATTTTTAATCACCAGTCATGCATAAAACAAAAAGGCCTAACACCTTGGTTAAACCTCTGTTTCTAAGTTAAAATTAGCTATTAAGAGCTTGAGCAGCTGTAATAATCGCCAAATTGTAAATATCTTCAGCACTAGCCCCACGAGAAAGGTCGTTAACAGGTTTATTAAGACCTTGTAAGATTGGTCCGATAGCTTCGAACATTCCCAAACGTTGGGCAATCTTATATCCAATGTTACCTGCTTGCAAGCCAGGGAAGACAAAGACATTAGCATGTCCTGCTACGTCACTATCTGGAGCCTTAATAGCTGCTGTTGCTGGAACAAATGCTGCATCGAACTGCAACTCCCCATCAATAGCCAAGTCAGGACGCATTTCTTTAGCAATATTTGTTGCTTGAACAACCCTGTCAACTTTTGGCGATTTAGCAGAACCTTTTGTTGAGAAGCTAAGCATGGCCACTTTAGGATCAATACCAAAAACTTTAGCTGTTTCAGCAGTATTAATTGCAATTTCTGCCAACTCTTGAGCATTTGGTTCAATATTGATAGCACAGTCAGCAAACATCAAGCGATGATCGGTATTTTCACGGTTCATAAGGAAGACACCTGATGTACGAGAAATACCAGGTTTTGTTTTGATAATTTGAAGGGCCGGACGTACCGTATCCGCTGTTGAGTGAATAGCACCTGAAACCATCCCATCAGCAAGACCAAGTTTAACTAGCATAACACCGAAATAGTTGACATCATGAAGCAACTTTTCCGCATCTTCCATTGTCGCTTTCCCTTTACGGATTTCAACAAATTTTTCCTTCATTTCCTCGAAATCTTCATAGGTTTCAGGATTAACAATTGTATAGTTAAAGTCTGCAAAACCAAGATCGTTCAAGATTTTGTGAACCTCTGCTGGGTCTCCCAAAATAATAGGATCAACCAATCCTTCAAATTTCAAACGGGCTGCTGCACGAACCACACGGTCGTCGTTACCCTCAGGGAAAACAATCTTAACACCTTTCCCTAAAATATGTTCACGAAGTTCACCAAATAGACTACGCATAAAAAAATTCCTCAATCAATCTTTTTTAGTTTGTAAATTCATGATAACGATTTCAAAATCATCTGTCAAGGAAGATGCATGGACCATCTCTTTTTTGGTGAAAGGATCAACAAATGCAAGACGGTGACAATGCAAGGCTTGACGCTTAATACCATAGTCTAGGGACCCGCCATAAAGGTCGTCTCCCAAAAGAGGCAAACCTAGGTGGGCAAAGTGCACACGAATCTGGTGCGTACGTCCGGTATGAAGATTGATATCAACCAGTTTAATCCTACCATAATCAGCTACCAAGCGATAGCTAGTGTGGGCATATTTCCCCGATTTATGAACCCGACGTGTAATAATAGAATCTACATCACGCGCAATCGGTGCAATGATTTCACCCTGCTCCTCAAGTTTTGTATCACCTTCAACCAAGGCATAGTAATGCTTCTTAATAGACTTCTGCTGCAACTGTTTATCCATACGCGCGTGGGCATAACCATGCTTAGCAAACAGCATGAGACCAGACGTGTCCTTATCCAGACGTGTCACAATATGCACACGCTGGTTAGGATAATTGTTGCTAACGAAGTGATGTTTAACGAAATTAGCCATGGTATTATCATGGTTAACACTTGGAATACTGGCATAGCCATAAGGTTTATTGATCACCAAGAAGTTATCATCCTCATAGACAATATCCAAGTCAAAAGGGATAGGTTTCAAGGTCTCGTGCGGTGCCTCATCAGGGATTTCAATGGCAACCACATCTCCTTCATGGACAGGATAAGTCGCAAACTGCTCCTCACCATTGACCCAAATATGACCGCCCTCAAACTTAATCTTGGCCAGTAGCCCTTTAGAAATATCGTGCTCCTTCAAAAAGGTCTTAACCCGACAAGAACGCCCTACTGTAAACTCATATCTCATTCTTCCATGTCTCCAATAAAGGAATCACGTACACGTTCCCAGAAACTTGTATGGCTGGCACTAGCCACAAAGGAAATCTTACGTTGGTCAATTGAGAATTCTACCTTTTTCACATTACGGTTGGTATAGGTTTTATTATCAACGGATAGAGTGTAGCTTCCCATTCGGGTAGGATAAACCGTAATCTTCTCATGCTTAGGCACAATAAGGGGACTTCCTAGGGTACGATAAACACGATTATTAAGACTGGCAATCTCAGTCAGTTGCAAGGCTTCAATGGTGGGATGAAGGACCGCACCACCCAAAGATTTATTGTAGGCCGTTGATCCTGTAGGCGTTGACACCGACAGCCCGTCACCACGGAAGCTCTCAAACAAGACATCATTAAGGCAAACATCTGCTGCCATGGTTTTCTCATTACGCTTTATGGCTGCTTCATTAAGGGCAATCGACGTAAAAGAACGCCCATCAGCAAGAGTCAATTTGACATTCAAAAGAGGGTAAGAGATCTTAGCACCACTATCTTTTCGAAGCGTCTCGATTAATTGATCCACTTCACTGTCCAAATAATCCGTATAAAAGCCTAAGTGACCCGTGTGAATCCCTACAAAACGCACACGAGCAAGCTCTTTTTCATACATATGAAAGGCCGATAGCAACATACCATCACCACCAATTGAGATGACCACATCTGGATTTTTCTTGGTCAAATAAAAATCTGGATCATCTCGAAAGGCATTAAAAAGTTTTGAGGCCACACGCCTACTTTGGGGTTTGCCATTGGCAATAATAGCTACCTTCATCTCATCCGAAGAGGTCTTCATCTGTGTCATCACTATTTCCTACACTATCCTTCAAAGTTCTGTTAATTGGATCAAAGAGCAACTGGGCATCTCTAATATCATCACGTATCTTACGCATTTCTTCATCAAGTTCATAAGCCATGCGGGCCGTAGTTTCCAAGCGAAGCTTAATTTCCTCTGGAAAGTTTCCCTGATACTTGTAATTAAGGGAATGTTCAATGGTGGCCCAAAAGTTCATGGCCAAAGTCCTAATCTGAATCTCCGCAAGAATCTCCTTACGACCATCAATGGTATCAACGGGATAAGAGACGATAACATGATAAGAGCGATAACCCGAATGTTTACGGTTTCTGATGTAGTCACGCTCTGAAACAATGGTCATATCACTACGGCGACGAAGCAAAGCCAAAACTTCATCCACATCATCGACAAACTGGACCATGACTCGGAGACCAGCAATATCCTGCATGTCTTGAGCCAAATTTTCAACCGAGAGGCCACGAAGGGCGATTTTCTCCTCAATGGAAGCCACTGACTTCACACGTCCCGTCACAAACTCAATGGGCGAGTGACGATTTTGCTTACGAAATTGTTTACGAATGCCTCGGAGCTTGATTTTGAGCTCACCTACGGCCTGAATATAGGGGTCTAAAAATTGTTCCCAATCCATGGTCAAGATAGGACTCCTCCTTGTCAAAAGCTTTAGTTTTTTATAAAATAAATACAATCTGTTATATTATACCACATTTGAAAGCACAAGGGAGGACACACATGAACCATTTAGAGATAGAGTACAAGACTCTACTCACCAAAGACGAGTACAATCGTTTAGCGATGCTTTTCTCCCATGTGACACCTGTTACGCAAACCAACTACTACATCGACACTCCTCAGAGTGACATGAGAAACAAAAAACTCTCCTTGCGTATCAGGACGCTTCCCACTCATGGTGAGCTGACCTTGAAGATTCCTGAAAAAGTCGGGAACATGGAGTACAACCTTACCATGGATTGTGCGGACGCTAAGGCTTTGACTAAGTCGCTGGACTTTCCTGATTGTCAGATCAAATCCATTCTTCTGGAACGTGGGGTTAAACTAGAGGACCTAACCATCCTCGGACATTTGACCACTACCCGTCGCGAGTACCAGACCAACATCGGCCTCATGGCCCTCGATGTCAATGTCTATGCTGATAAGAAAGACTACGAGCTTGAACTAGAAGTTTCGGATGCTGAGAAAGGTAAAGACGACTTTGATGCCTTCCTTAAAGAAAATAACATTGACTTTAAGTATGCCAAGAGTAAGGTTGCACGCTTTGTAGCTACCCTCAAACGAGACAAAGACTAAAAGTTAGACAAGGAGTTAGCTCCTTGTCTTTTTATGTTTAAACACATGCAGCGTTAAATAATACAAGCATTTTATCTCATAAATGACTTCCAGAGGTCTAAAAACGCATACAAAGGAATTTTATCTAACAAAGGTTCGGTATTTTTCACTAATATCATACTTTGATGGCTGAAATTTCTGCTTCTTTTTGCTAAAATAGAACTATCTGTAGTTTTATTACAATAGCCCTAACTGGGCTTAGCATCTTATTTTTTTAAAGGAGTCACCATCGTCATGGTACATCAAAAAGCAAACCCACAATTGAAATTGTTCTCGCTCAGCTCAAACCCAGAAATTGCTGAAAAAATTGCTGAGGCTACCGGATTGCCACTTGGTAAAGTATCTTCACGTCAATTTTCTGACGGTGAAATCATGATCAATATCGAAGAGTCTGTTCGTGGGGACGATATTTATATCATCCAATCTACAAGCAACCCTGTTAACGACCACCTTTGGGAATTGCTCATCATGATTGATGCCTGCAAACGTGCCAGTGCTAACTCTGTCAACGTGGTTATGCCTTACTTTGGTTATGCACGTCAAGACCGTATCGCTGCTTCACGTGAACCAATCACTGCTAAATTGATTGCCAATATGCTGGTTAAAGCTGGTGTCAATCGTCTCTTGACACTTGACCTTCACGCTGTCCAAGTTCAAGGTTTCTTCGACATCCCAGTAGATAACCTCTTCACAATGCCATTGTTTGCTGAATACTACAACGAAAAAGGATTCACAGGAAGTGATGTTGTCGTTGTTAGCCCTAAAAACTCAGGTGTTAAACGTGCTCGTAGCTTGGCGGAATACCTTGATGCACCAATCGCTATCATTGACTACGCTCAAGATGATTCAGAACGTGAAGAAGGCTACATCATCGGTGAGGTTGAAGGAAAAACAGCAATCTTGGTTGATGATATCCTTAATACTGGTAAAACATTTGCAGAAGCTGCTAAAATCCTTGAACGTGGTGGCGTTAAAGACATCTATGCAGTTGCTAGTCACGGTCTCTTTGCAGGAGGTGCTGCTGAAGTCCTCAACGCTGCTCCAATTAAAGAAATCTTGGTGACAGATTCAGTTGCGACTAAAGAAAAAGTTCCAACAAACGTTAAATACATTTCAGCAAGTGAGCTAATCGCTAACGCTACTACTCGTATTTTCGAACGTCAACCACTTAGCCCACTCTTTGCTTACACTGCAAACGAGGACTAAGCTATGGTTTATTTGGACAATGCAGCAACAACTCCTTTAAATACTGCTGCTATCTCAGCTATGACACATGTCATGACTGAAACCTTTGGAAATCCATCCAGCCTCCATGCTTATGGTCGTCAAGCTTCCAAGGAACTTCGTGAAGCCCGTGAAGAAATGGCCAACCAATTTGAAGTCCCTGCTCGTAAACTCATTTTCACTTCTGGTGGGACTGAAGGAAACAATACAGCTATCAAAGGTTATGCCCTAGCCAATCAAGCTAAAGGCAAACACCTGATTACAACTGCTATTGAACACCACTCTGTCCTTCACACCATGGCCTACTTGGAAGAGCGTTTTGGTTTTGAAATAACCTATATTCAACCAGAAAATCAAGTCATTACTGCCCAACAAATCGCTGATGCCTTACGTGACGATACCATTCTGGTTTCTGTTATGTATGCCAATAACGAGACCGGCCAATTGCTTCCTATCAAGGAAATTGGTGACTTGCTTGCCAATCACCAAGCTGCCTTCCACGTCGATGCCGTTCAGGTAGCAGGAAAACTTCCTATTCATCCAGAGCAACTTGGAGCTGATTTTCTCTCTATTAGTGCCCATAAATTCCACGGACCTAAAGGTGTTGGCTTGCTCTATCATAACGATTTGCATTTTGACAACCTACTCCATGGTGGTGAACAAGAGGAAAAACGTCGTGCCAGCACTGAAAATCTGGTCGGCATTGCAGGTATGACCGCTGCTTACAAACATGCTAGCGACCACTACCAAGACAATTACCAGCATGTTGAAAAGATTCGTCAGGCCTTTCTAGATACCCTTACCGTTCCTTATGAAATTAATGGTGGAGAATCTAGCCTACCTCACGTCATCAACATAAGTTTTCCTGGTAAGGAAAATGGCCCTCTCTTAACCTTGTTAGACCTAGCTGGCTTTGCCGTCTCAACAGGTTCTGCTTGTACTGCTGGAACTGTTGACCCTAGCCACGTCATCCAAGCCCTCTATGGCAAGGATTCTGACAAGTTAAAAACAGCTATTCGCATTAGTTTATCAGAGGAAAATACCGCTGAAGAACTCCAAGCTCTAGCAGAAAAACTTAATCAAATCATAGGAGACTAACATGGCATTTGAAAAAAGCATTCATTTGACTGACTGTAAATACCGTTACACCATCAGTCCTAATGTCAAAAAATTCACCCTACGTGATACGACTTTTGTGCAAAATAAAATCGGAAACTACGAGTTGCACCGCCTTCTCGAAAAAGTGCCTAACTCAGGCGAAGGTTTCCCACTCAAAATCACTATTAACAAAGACTTGACTGGTTTCAAATTGTCGATTACAGACAAATCTGGCCTTCGTAACGTTAATATCTTTAAAAATGAAGATCATCACATCTTGCAAGAGAAATTCTACTTCTTGATGCAGAGTTTGGTTGATCGTAACGTTTTTGAGCAAGAAGAAATCTAAATTTTTTCTTACTACATAGAAATAGCCTATCCATGTGATAGGTTTTTTATATCGCCTCATCTACACTATTTTGTTGCAATCTTCACAAACTTTTCTTAAAATATAAGAGAATCATACTAATTAAAGAAAGGAAAGCGATCAATGACATTTGAGAAAAACATCCCAAACGCCACTGCCAAACGTCTCTCTCTCTACTATCGTATTTTCAAACGATTCCATCGTGAAAATATCGACAAAGCAAGCTCTAAACAAATTGCTGAAGCGATTGGGATTGACCCTGCTACTGTTCGTCGGGACTTCTCCTACTTTGGCGAACTAGGTCGTCGTGGTTTTGGTTATGACGTGAACAAGCTAATGACATTTTTCGCTGAACTCCTTAATGACAATGCGACAACAAAGGTACTTCTCGTAGGTGTTGGTAATGTCGGGCGTGCCCTCCTCCACTACCGTTTTCAAGAGCGTAACCGCATGCAGCTAGTCATGGCTTTTGATACAGACGATAACGAACTGGTTGGAACTCAAACCGAAGACAAGATTCCTATCTATGGGATTTCCCAGATTAAGGACAAGATTGCCCAAGAAGATATCAAAACAGCCATCCTTACAGTGCCATCAGTTAAGGCCCAGGAGGTGGCTGATCTTTTGGTTGAGGCTGGAATTGAAGGCATTCTCTGCTTCTCTCCGGTCAACCTCAATCTTCCACGCCATGTGGTGGTCCAATACGTAGACTTGACTAGCGAACTACAAACCCTACTCTATTTCATGAAAGAAGAAGAAAAATCAAGGAGAAACAATGACTAAACCAATTATCGGAATCACTGCCAATGTAAGGCCTAATCCAGCCCATGAAGACATCAACTGGTCCTATGCCCCATCTGGCTTTGTAGAAGGAGTTCAAAGAGCCGGTGGCCTAGCAATCCTACTACCAGTATCCGATCCTTCGGAAGCCAAGACCTACATCTCCATGATTGACAAACTCATCCTGATCGGTGGACAAAACGTTGACCCTAAATTCTACAACGAAGAGAACCATGCCAGTGAAGATGACTTCTTCCTCGAACGGGATATCTTTGAAATGGCACTCATCGAGGAAGCTACTAAGCAAAAGAAACCCATCTTTTCAATCTGTCGTGGAACCCAACTCATGAACGTCGCACTAGGTGGTAGCCTCCATCAAGATATTGAGAATCACTGGCAGGACAAGCCTTCTGATTACCTCTACCATGAGATGATTGTTGATGAGAACAGCAAGTTGGCAGAAATCTACGGACGCGAAACGTCTATCAACTCCTTCCACCATCAAAGTATCAAACACTTGGCCTCTGACCTTCGTGTCATTGCGCGTGATCCTGAGGACAACACAGTCGAAGCTGTTGAGTCAAATAGTCCAGACCTTCGCTTTCTTGGTGTACAGTGGCACCCAGAGCTTCTCCTAGACAAACGTGAAGAAGACCTCAAACTCTTTGAATACGTCGTTAACGAACTTTAAAAGCAACTGAGACTGCACTCAGTTGCTTTTTCTTGTCTTTATCCCATCGGCTCAATCTAAAGCTCAAAATCCTCCCTCTCCTCACGAAAGGAATAATAGGTTGATTTTCCAACAATCAGATGATCAAGCAGACAAATCCCTAAGTCATCACAGGACCGCTTAATCTTTTGAGTAAAATCAATATCATTACGACTAGGATAGGCTTCCCCCGAAGGATGATTGTGAACCACAATCAAAGACGTTGCCATCAGATGACAGGCATAATGTAAAATCTCACGTGGCTCAGCAATCGAACGACGGACCCCACCAATAAAGACCGTCTTTTGCTGAATAATACGGTTCTGCGTATCCAAATAGATAGCCACCAGATGCTCCTGAGGCTTGTCGCCAATATCCAACATCATACGACGCGCCACCTGCTGGCTAGACATAATCTGCTCAGACCGAGCCAACTCAGCCTTCTCAATCCGCTTAGCCAACTCCACCATAGCCTTGAGCTCAATAGACTTCACACGCCCAATACCAGGAATCTCCTGAAGCTCATTCAAGGACAAACGAGACAAATCCGCCAAACTCGTCATCCCTTTCAAAATACGATTGGCCATAGATAGGACCGACTCAGACCTAGTCCCTGTCCGCAGCACTATCGCCAACAACTCCTGGTCCGACAAAACCTCTGCTCCCTTCTGTAAGAGTCGCTCACGAGGCAAAAGCCCCGACTCCTCAGCTACAATACTATACATAAGAAAAAAACCTCCTACTTACCTATTCGTAAGTGGGAGGGGAAGTTAAACAGCTGAAGATTTTTTTAAACCTAATTTCTTTAACAAGGCTTTTCGATATGCTGAAAATTTTTTCTTTAACGTCAGTGGTTCTGCTACCTGTGACATTTCAATAAGATGGAGCTTATAACGTTCTGCAAAAGATATTTTTCCTGAAGCAATAATACGATAATCAATTCCTAGATCCCAGGCTTTTCGATAGAAAAGATAAGAAAGGGTATCCTCATCAAAGTCATAGAAAGCTTGCTTATCCTTAAGAATAATTTTTTCTAGAAAATCTTTTGACAACCACATAGAACCTTGAAAAACATGAAGCGAATGATTGATTACTTTTTGACATTCGTTAGTTAGTTTAACTGTCTGTTCTTGATTTAAGGCACCAATTGCATCTGTCCAATAGAGTTCTTTTGATAAATCAGCAAAAACCAGACCAACCTCTGGAAAATGGTCAAAGATTGATGCCACTTTCTCCTCATCTAATAGTATATCCACTAAAGCAAGTCTTGTAGCTTCATCAACAAGTTTGCCCTCATTTCCAAAGTCTTCTGTGTGAAAATGCCCAATAAAGTCGTACTCGCTAAGCTGAGATGCCAAGGATACTAAGGCATGGTAATGATTATCAAATCTTTGAGAGACTAGCTGAAAACTATCTTTATCAAAGCTATTTAATAAGGTGTTCTCAACGATATTTTTATCCAAATGGCTTGATAAAGTGAAATAATAAAAGGCAGATAACTTTTTATCAGAGAAAACTTTTAGTCTCTCAAGGTCACTAATATGTACATGGATAGCCGAATGATAGTCTTTCCCACTTACCGAATGAAATGAAGGTTCAATGATTTTCTCATCTAAAATGACTAAGCTATCTGGCGAATGGTAGCTGTTAAGATGGGACTTAATTAGTGCTACTGGATATGCCGATAGCTTAGTAATATAGTCTAAAAGTAGTCTTCCCTTTTTTTCATTGTCAGTAAATGCTTTTAGTTTAATGAACGGTACCTTATGTTCAAGTGTACTTATCGGTCTATAGTAAGAAAAATCAGGGTGAATTAAGTCTTCTGCCTCTGCATCAATAGTATTAAAGACAGCATCATAATGGTAACCAGCTTCAAGAAGAACACTAGTAACCCTAGTTTCATAATTATCAATAACATCTTGAACATCGGTAAAAGTCTTTATAGAAGTCCAAAATTGTTGAAAGGATTCTGAACCGACAACATGCTTTTTGAAAGATATAAAATAACTTTGCAAATGCTCATCGAAATATTTGGTCTTTCTAAAATTCGTCATCCCCCAAAAATCAACATTCTGTCGTTGTTCAAATCCTTCAACTATGTTAGATAAATCCCAAAGAGGACCAAAGCAAGTATCATTCATGAGTGTAACCGAATCGAAGTCTGTTAAATGTTCGAATCCAATATGAGCCATACCATCTCTCCAAGCTGCAAAATCAAAGCCCAGATTCTCTCTCTGGATAACTTCATCTATGCCAAGCTCTTTGAGAGTTAATGTTTCCGATTCCGTTAGTTGACTATTTGAAATCACAATAAGTTTAGAAAAAAGTGGTCGAAGTTGCTCCAATTGGTAGAGCACATGACCACTTAATTCGTCGTACTTATTATAATGAACATACAATAAGAGACGTTTCATTTATTCTTGAATCTCCCATTTTCCATTTCTCTGAACCATACCAGTTGCAGAATCTTTAGCAGACTTATCATCATCTTCAATATCAGTTCGATTCAAGAGAATAACTGGTGAGTTATCTGAATCAGCAAAGGCAATCATCTGATCATCCTTATCTCGAACAGAAACCTGAAGCTTGAGCTTGATATTATTAAGATGGGAAAGACTACATTTGTAAGTAAGTGTTTTTCTTCCAGAACCACTCGTTTTATTGTCCATGGAATTGTCATTATAAATCCAGATACCACGGTCAATATCTGTCAATGAAAAGGCAATATAGGTCTCAATATCCTCATTGACATCATATGAAATCTCAAATGAAATATCTTGATCAGGACTGATAATATTATCATTCAAGAGTTTTACTTGTAAATCAGTGATTTTAGGATTTTCAACAACAACGTCATCGTTTGAAACCTTTTGACCAGCAGCATTATCAAAGCTATATTGGTTAGCAACTTCATCTGGGTCACCTACAACTTTGACTAAACCATGTTCAATTAAAACTGCTTTATTACAGTATTTTTTAACTGCTGACATGTCATGGGTAACTAAGATAGTTGTCTTTCCAGATTGCTTACGTTCCATGAAATAGTCATTACACTTACGTTGGAAGGCCTCGTCACCTACGGCTAAGACTTCATCCAAGATAAGAATATCACCTTGAGCCTTGATAGCAACTGAAAAGGCTAGACGAACCTGCATACCACTTGAGTAGTTCTTCAACTTTTGATTCATGAAATCATGAAGTTCAGCAAAGTCTACAATGTCATCATACATGGCATCTACTTCTTCTGTTGAAAAACCAAGCATGGCACCATTCATATAGACATTCTCACGACCAGTTAATTCCGGATTAAACCCAACCCCAAGCTCAATGAAAGATACCAACTTACCATCAATGGTAACCTTACCTTTTTCTGGAACATAAATCTCAGAAATAATTTTTAGAAGTGTTGATTTACCAGAACCATTACGTCCAACAATTCCATAGAAATCACCCTTTTCAACTTCAAATGAAATATCTTTTAAGACATGTTGTTCAGTATACCCTTTAATTCCTTTAAAGCGATTGACTAGAGTCGTTCTCAAACTCTGACTCGCCTCAGTTGGTAATTTAAAATACTTACTTACATGATCTACTTTTACAGCAATATTATTTGACATTATAGAATCTCCGCAAATCGTTTCGCATTTCGATTAAAGACAAGGAAACCAATGATAAAAATCACTACAGGAATCGCATAAGGAACAAAAGCAATCAACTTATTGTTAATAATATCCCATCCTCTTGGGTTAACTGGGTCAATGATAAAATGACGCATATCCTGTAAAATCTGAGCAATCGGATTAAGCATCATAATCTTTGCAACAAACTCTTGATTTCTTTGAATAAGATAAGTGATTGAGTAGATAATTGGACTTGCATACATACCAGCTTGAAGTACTACTTCCCAAACTGGACCAATATCACGGTATTTAACAAAGAGTGCTGATAAAATAAAAGCAACTCCCATTGCCATCAATAGCACCTCAATAAAGAGAGGAATGATAACCAAAGTATTGAAACCAATCGGAACATGGTTAATCAAGGCAAATACGAAAACAACCACTAGGTTAATCAAGAAATTAATCGCTGCTCCTAGCACAGATGAGATAACGATTGTTTGCTTTGGAAAGTTAAGCTTACGTAAGAGGTCTCCTCGTGAAACAATGGAAAGCATCCCCATATTGGTAGCCTCTGTAAAGAAGCCCCAAAAAATCATAGCCAAAAGCAATCCTACTGCATAGTGTGGTGTCCCATCATCAAATCTCAAGAAACGAACAAAGACAAGGTACATAATTGTAAACATCATCAAAGGTTTCAAAATAGACCAAAGATAACCAATGAAAGAACCTTGATAACGCAATTTAAAATCCGTTTTAATCAGTTCCTTAAGTAAAATCCTATTTTTCTGACTAAAGAAATTCATTTAGTCCTCCTTATACATGAATTTTGTCAAAATCAAACTCGTAAATACAAAGGTATGAAAAGCCCTGTTTTTACGATAACCATATGTTTTCAAACGATGATAACGCTCTCTTACCCCTTGATCCATAATGGTCACAAAGTTTTCAACCAACTCTCTATCTTCAGCATTCAATGGCAAAGACAGGAGGTTTTCCGCCTGATTCTGACTAGCCTTTATCAACTTCCAATATTTGTTGAACAAGGTCTGAGGGCGAATCCAATTCTGCATACGTTTCCGAAGCGTTCTAGCTCCCAAGACATTATCCGCATGCTGACGGTAAAGCTCTGTTGGTTGGTCAATATAAACGAGATTGCCAAATGCTGACGCTAACAAACCTAAATACCAGTCATGCATCAGAAGCTCATTAGGTTCCTCGCCAGTCCATAATTCGGCTAGAGCATGATTAATTAGCGACACACCGCCAGTAACGGTGTTTTCTGTCATTTCTTGAACCAACTTAGTATTAGCATGGTCAGATTGAGTACGAATCATACTCTCATGAAGCACCTCTAAATCTTGGTTCACAACCTTTAAATCCGTGTATACCAAAAGTGGTTTATCAGATGGGTATCTACTCGCTTCCTCAAGCTGAAGAGATAGCTTCTCAGGTAACCAAGTATCATCCTGGTCCGAGAAAAGATAGTAGTCAGATTCTTGATACTTCAAAAGCGTAAAGAAACTCTTTATTACACCTAAATTTTCAGTTTGATCAGGATTGATAAAAGTAATGCGATCATCTTCTAAAGCGAAACGTTTGATAATCTCTCTCGTTTTATCTTTAGAACCATCATCTCGAATTGACAAGGTCCAATCCGTATAAGTCTGTTGCTGAATACTCTCTATTTGCTCTGCTAAAAAATTCTCGCCATTATAAGTAGACATGAGAATAGTTACTTTCATGATAAAAATAGCTCCTCGTATTCACCCACGATTTTTTCCCAGGTGTAATTTTCTTTCATATTTGCTTTAGCAGCATTTCCCAAGACCTCAAATGACATTTGACCATCTACAGAATCGATAAGCTGAGACAAATCCCCATCCTCTTTATTCCAATACAAGGCAGTCTCTTGAGCAACCTGATGGTTAAAGTCTACATTATAAATAAGGTTGAGGTCCGTTTGAGCCAAGGCCTCTAATAAGCCCGGATTCGTTCCACCTACTTCGTGTCCATGAATATAAGCAAAGGCTTGGTTGCGAATATACTTAAGCAAATCCTGATCATAGACAGTACCAACAAACTTCACACGTTTATCTTTATCAAATCCTGTAATCTGTCGTAGTTCATCAAAGTAAGCATTTCCTTCATGATTACAGATGATAACAAGATCACGCTCTGTAGAGGACTTCATAAATTCACGAATCGCAGTTTCGTAATTGTTTTCAGGAACAAATCGACCCAATATCAAATAGTAATCTTTTTCTTGAGTCTGCCATTTCTGATACCAATCTCGAACAGGGTCATCCTCAGCAGTCAAAGTCGTCTTAGATAAATCAGTTCCATAAGCAATGAAAGTCGTTCTAGCCCACGGATAGGTATTTTGAATATAGGTCTCAATACCTCGGTTATCAGAAATAATTAAGTTCGCATACTTTGTCATCTCTTCTTCAGAGTATTTGAGATAGCTTTGAACAGGTTTAGACCACTTAGCACGTTTCCATTCCAAACCGTCAGGATTGACTAACAAAATCCCACCAACGGACTGAATTTTCTTGGCAAAATGAACAATGAAGGCACCAATGGTATTTCCTAAAATATAGAAAATTGGGGATTGAATTCCCTCTTTTTTAATAAGTTTCAAGCTATAATTGATAGCCATCATATCGTAAACTATGACACGTGCGGGACCTAGCTTTGGAGGATTGACCGTAAAACAATCCGCACCCTTATAGTCAAAATGGTTGCCAGTGCTTTCGTCAGATAAGCAAGCCACGTGATAACGTATAGCAGGTGATACCTTATAAGAAATCAATTTTTCAACAAATGTCTCGAAACCACCATATTGAGCAGGCAAACCTCTACTACCTATGATAAAAATATCCTTCAAAGTTTACCTCCATTCGTCACATCTCTCAAATACACAGAATTATACATAGTAGCTTTTATTATACCATTTTGGAAGGTATTTTGCATGATAAAGCAAAAAAGCAGTCCAGTAGGACTGCTCTATCTTAATTTCTTCAACTTTACTAAATTCTTTAATAATTGCTTCAATCTATCTTTCATGGTTACTTTTACATTCAAAAAAGATAAATACTTCTCATAATCCTTAGACTTACAAGGAACATCCAAATTTACTTGCTGAATAATTTCTCTATAAGCATAATCTAACGAATATAGTTTTAAAATCTTTTCTCTACTATGAATCATTTCTTGTTTTTTTTCATCAAAATTAGTTAGAAAATCTAAAATCATTTTTGATAGAGCATCTGTGTTTCCAAGCGGATACATTTCTCCTTCGGAAAAAATATCCTTAACAGACTCATACCCTTTATTATTTGAAACAATAGTTGGAATACCATTCAATAAAGACTCAATATATACCATACCAAACGTCTCAATTTTCGAAGTGAATACACAGATATCTTTTTCACTAACCTCGAACCAAGGATTTTCTCGGTATCCTAAAAATTGAACATTATCTAATCCATGCGATTTTATATAATCCTTGCATTTTTTTAAATAAGACTCATCTTCTGCTCCTATAAATACTAAAGGAATATTTATATTTAATTTTTGATAAGCTTTGAGTAATTCAATTTGGTTCTTATTATCAGTAATCCGACCAATCTGTACAATTCTACTATTTTCGGCTGATTTAAGATTTATCTTTTTTACATATGAAAAGGGAATAAAATTTAAAATCTTCCTTTTAGGTAATAAATTCGTTAAATCTTCATTTAAGGCTCCAGAAACAGAAAAAATTTGATCAGAGTAATGAGAAATAAAATCTAATTTTTCCCTATAATAAGCAAATTCTCCTTCTGGAAACTCGTGAATTAACCAAAAGTGTCTCACTCCTAATTCTGCAGCAGCTACAGCACCTTGGAAAACATTCACAGTATTTGATATCACTAGGTTTACATCTTCAGATATAATAATCTTCTTCAAGTCTCTAATATTTTTCTTGTAGCCTTGAATACGCTCATAATGATTGCCTGGCGAACCACCCGGTGCTTCTTCCCACCACCATTTGACAGCCGAAAGACCATAGGTCTCAATTCCTGCTTTCTGAAGTTCTGCTTGATACTCCTCTTGAGATGGCACCTTGTAATCAGGGAAAACGTTTAACACACGATAACCTTTTTCCACAAGAAATTTCATAAGATTGACTATCGAAATTTCGGCACCATTATCCAGGGTCCCTGTCGGAGAAATAAATAAAATTGTTTTAGTCATAAATTATGCAAATACCCCCCAGTAATGGAAAAGAATCAAATACATAGCGACCAAGAAATTAGCAATTAAAGTCAGGGTTGCTATCTTCAATTTTTTCTGTCGAGATAAATCAATCTTAGCTGTGTTGGCGACTAGTGGCAACAAAAGAATGATAAATGGCGTGAAGTAACGACCTTGAGCACCAACAGATATATTAGCTCCCTGACCAAGAACAACTGGTGTCCACTGCATATACATTACTGTAACAGCAGCTAGAACCTCTAGTAGGAAGAGAATCCAGGATGCATTAGCAAAGTCTTTAGTGAAGAAATCCTTCTTACTTGACAAGAATAAAATGGTAAGAACGATGATATCAATAAAAATTAACCACAGTGGCATTTGTAAAGTAAGGTTACCAAGATAACCGAACATACCAAGTGACAAGATACCATTCAAATTGTCATTCAACTCAGGATTAAAGAGCGTATTACGCAAAACTTCGCCATAATGACGTAGACCGCCCTGATTCTTCATTAAGAATTGAAGAACTACTACAAGGCCTACTACAAAGAGAAGGTAGAAGACTACTTTATATTTTGAAATAAAGGTCTTAATAGCTTGCACTGGACGATTTAGAAAGGCTAAGACACCTTCAAACTCAAAAGGCACAAACGGAATCAATCCCAACAATAAAACATTATTTGGCTTGGTTGCTAGAAGCAAAATCGCTAGACCTATCACCTGTATAAAATTACGATTGGTAAAACGTTTAGAATAGGCAAGATTAGTGATAAAACCAAGAGCTAACATCACTTCCAAATAGTTCATCACATCATAAGAAAGTGATGATGCTTGCTGAACCATAATAGGTAGTAGCGAAATAAACATTAGGGCTGTTTTCCCATACTTAAAATAACGTATTAAAAAGTAAATTCCTAGAATATAGGCCAGTGCATTAAAAATGCGTCCCATATAGATGATCATCCCGACTGTAGGACTAATCCAACTCCCAATCGTCATCCCTATCAACTGTGGAATAAAGGAGATTGTTTTTAAGCTCACACCAAATTGAAAGGGTTCCTTACTCATATCAATCTTTTGAGCAAAAATCTGTTTATATTCCGCTAACTTAACCTTATCATTACTTGGAATCTCATCCATCCATTTAAACGATGTCTCGGTTGGTTTATGGAAGGTCTCCCAAGTCATACGCGCGTGGTTTGTTTCATCTGGCACACGATTAATTGGAAATACAAACATAAATGAGAAAATAAAAATCGTCGCTAAGATGAAAAATAAATTTTCAACTTTTATTTGTTTAATTCTGTTCAAAATAAGTCACCATATCATCTTTCTTACTTAAGGTACAGTTTTCAAGAACAGCCCGATAAGCAGCATCTGCAATTTTCTGTCTTAATTCTGGAGATAGCACCAAGGCTTCAAGCTTTTCGAACCACTGGTCATCAGTAGCTAACAATCCTGTTTCACCGTCAACAATAGCATCTGAGAAAGCTCCTATCTTGCTCGCAACTGTTGGTACTTTGACCAAGGCAGCTTCAATCCATTTAATTTCAGATTTCGCACGATTAAAGATAGAATCCACAAGCGGTGCCAGGTTAATATCAACCTCACTAATTAAGGCAGGCAATTTGTCCCAGTCCACATAATCGTGAGTTACAATTTGATTTTCAAAGGGCTTCATATCTTCTGGAATATCAAGAATCCCGACAATATGTAACTGTACATTGCTGTATTTTGTAAGCAGTTGCTTAATAGCTGGTTTAATCAATTCGAAATTCTCATTATGACTGATTGAACCAGAGAAATAACCAATTTTAACAATGTCAGATGTTTGAGAGTAATCTTTGATATATTGACCACTAATAGCGATTAAATCATCAGAAGCTAAGTTGCGATTAAGTAAAACCTTACTTTGGTACTTATACAACTCCTCCTGCAACTGATTAGTCGAAGTAATGGCACCATCACAGTTTTCTAGCATATAGCCATAATTTCGAACACCTGCATCATAGTTTCCTTTTTCAACCGAATTCAACCCTTGCGTATAACTCAATTGGTCTGTATAAACCGTATCAAAGACTAGATCATCAATATCAAAGAAGACAGGTTTTCCATATTCCTTAGCCAAATGACAGAGACGCAAAAGTTCAGGTGAGATTGGTGAACGGTAGATAATGATGTGACTGGCGTTTTGAACCATCGATAGTTGGAAATCAGATAGGTTAACAACTTTGACTGCAAAACCATGCTTACGTAATTGCTCTGCCTTATTCAAGACACGGTAACGGGTACATTGCGGAATAATATTTTCAACTCCATCAATCAATAGAATATATTGATCACGTGGAACCTCCTTAAATTTATTTACAATATCTTCCAAGATTGACACTGGGTAATCCGTTTCTTCTGCGACAAACTCTAACAAGTCAGGGACTTCCGAATCACGGTCCAGACCTTGCCACAAGAACTGGTCTTCATCATAATTTTTCAGAGCCGTGTATTTCACCAAAGGACTACCTGCTTTGAGCATCTTAAGCGGATGGATATACATGGCAGAATCTTCGTATTCTTGCACAACCGCATCATAACGATAACCTAAATCAGCAAAATGCTTGGTAAAACGTGTCTCATGTCGACCAATAGCTTTATCACGAGAATCTGTATCCGTCAAGTGTGTCCAGTACTCATAAAAGTCATCATCGTTTAGCATGAGCTTTTCAATAACTAGGAAATAAGATTGAAGATGCTTAGGAATGTAGCCATAAGGATTCTCTTTAGTAACATCTTCTTGCTCTTCTCCAAAGGAAATGCCCCAGAAATCTAGTTGCTTATCGGTCATTTCCTGGAACACTTGAGACAAATCTCTCATCGGACCAATGTTAGTATCATTCACCAAGAGGAGCTGGTCGTAATCTTTAAGCTTGTCTTTACCAAAGGCAAAAATCCCTTCTCTAAAGGCCGCAGTATCATAACCCTTATTATCACGAGTCAAAACTCTACCATAATTCTCAAGACTCTTAATATCATCAGCATGAAGCTGTCCATTGACAACTACAATAACATCATCTACCAATGGAGCCAAAGCTTGCAAGAAACGTAACTTGTATTCTTGAAGACGGGCTTCAGACTCAAAAATGACATAAACCAACGCTTTCTTACCATTATACGACAAGGCAGAACGTTGACTATTTCTGAGACGTCGTAACTGGCGAACCTTAAGAGGTGTCATTCGACGACGTAACTGTATCACTTTGACTTTTAAAGCTCTCAAATAATTTTTAATCGCTTTTGGATTCTTAGCAATGACTCCTACTGTCTTTATAGGTGTGATAAGGGCATTACCTAAACGATATGACAGTGAACTTCGGATAAGCTCCATCTCTTTATGGGCATCCTTCAATTGCTTAGATTGTGTATACTTTCTTCTTTCAAGTTGATCACGTTCTTTTTTCAAGCGATTAACATAATCTGTCACATCATCGTGATGATTTATCAAATCATCTATACGACTCTCCAAAATCATTAAGTTTTCGCAAACCGCTTGATAGATTTCATGTGGTAACTTATCGAGATACTTCTCGAGAACTTCAAGATAGATTTCATAATGGTAGCGTACTGAATCCCTTTTTGAAATCGAATCTTTTTCAAAAACACGATAATTAAGCTTGGTGTTTGGCTGATATACTGCCTTCGCACCATTATTGATAATAAGGTTCAAGAAAAAATCATAGTCTTCGAGTTTTTTCCCTGAAAGTGTTTCATCATAATAGGTACCCTTTAATATGGCTTTTTTTATTAAAGAACAATTTGAAATATAGTTCGATACCAGTAAGCTATGTAATTCAAATTCTTGAGCTTTTAGATAGACTTCATTTTTTTCAAAATTGAATAAATCACAATACACTATATCCGCTTGATGATTAATTGCACAATCATACAATTCTTCTACATACCTATCATCCAAAAAATCATCACTATCTACAAATAAAAAATAGTCCCCATTTAAAAGATTAAGTCCTTTATTACGTGTTCTTACAACACCAATATTTTCATGCGATTCAAATGTCGTCATGAAAGGTGACTCTTTCAGAACTTCCTGAATAATCTCTGGGGAATAATCTGTCGAACCATCATCAAGAACAATCAACTCAATATTTCGATAAGTTTGTTTAAAAATACTTCGTAAACATTGTTCAATATATTTTTCATGGTTATAACATGTTACAACCACTGAGATTAAATTAGTCATTTTTCCATCCATTTTTTGTAAGAAAATATAAATTAGTAATTAATAATAACTATTAATTCCAATCTTTCAAAGAAAGAACGAGCATCTTATTTTGAAAGTGTATACCGCTTTAATTATACTATAGTTTAAAGAAAAAATCTCCTTACTACAGACAAAGAAAAAAAGCAGAATGATTCTGCTTTGCGATGATAGCTACTACCCTTTACAATAGAACTTTGAAAATAATTTAACTAACTTCAAATGTTCTATAAGCCTAAATATCACAACATAAATCTTAGTCTGAACTCTTTCCCCTCTTACAGTTTTTGAAAATGGTGTTATTTTTGATCTAAAATTTTCTTTACGAATCCAATTCTGTATTCTACTATGTTGTTCAACAAATTGTTTACTTGATGCTGCTTTCCCAGAAAAGAGTAAATACCAAATATAATATCGTTTGACATAATATTTTATATATTCAGAATCTCCTGCAGCATCTTTTAAACAACTTAAAAAATAAATTATATCAATTTTAGGATTAAAACCTCTTTGGGAAGTATTTGAAATACTTCGCTCATTAAAGAACCAATTATACCCATTGTAATCAATTACCTTTATTTTATCAGTTAAATTATAGGCAGTTAAAGTAAAGATAACATCTTCTCCAATTGGATAATCAAAAAACTGAATATCATTTTCCTTTAAAAATGAAGTGCGATAGATACGTGCCCAAGGTGCCACCACTATATATTTTGACCAATCAGTCTGAGATAGATCTTGTTGGAAAAGAATTTTATGTTCTTTGTTAACTCGTTTATAGCCACCAATAACAATATCTAATTTTTCCTTTTCTATCGCCTTATAAAAACACTCTAAGTAATCTGGAGCAATAAAATCATCATTATCAATAAAGACTATGTATTCACCCTTTGCAAGGACTATGCCTCGATTTCTAGTCTTAGCTACACCCTCATTTTCCTTATCTATAACCCTAATACTATCATTTTTTGAAGCATAGTTTTGAATTACTTCTAAAGAATTGTCAGTAGAGCCATCATTTAAAATAATAATTTCATAATCTGAAAATGTTTGATCTAAAAGTGAATCAATACACTGACCAAGTCCTTCTTGTGCATTATAAACCGGAATAATTACTGAAATAGCTGGTTTAGACATTGATACTCCTCTTAAAATTCTACTATTACATTGTTTTATATATTCTCAATAGCTTTGGTAATAGAATAATTGATAATCTTAGACCTAATATTCTTGTAATCTTACCGGTTAAATTAAACGACCTATTCTTTATCTCATTTGAAAATTTCAAAAGATACTTGTATTTTTTTAACAGATACATAATCTCAGAATTTGAAATATATTGACTTACATATGGTAAGACTGATATATATGAAATTGCAAAGTAAATATTTATCGCTTTACGAACATTACTCTTATATTCTCCAATATTCGTTAAACCTATATCTATACTTTTTAAGATGTCATTTACATTTTTTTCCTTAACCACATTAGTAATACTTCCAATTCGATTCTGTCTGTACTTATAAGACTCTATATTCAAAATAGAATATTTTGCAGTTAATTTCAAAAGATATGAACAATATAAGCAATCCTCTGATAGGAATCCAACAGGAAAGTCTAAAGTTTCCTCAACAAATAAGTTTCTTCTGATACATTTGTTCCATGCTGGAGCTGTTAACACACTATTCCTAACCAAGTCAATAACGTTTTCTTCAATATTTCCTGACTCAGGAACAGAGTCAAAATCAATTCTAACACTCTCATCTTTTCCATAATACTTATCATAAGAAAAAATTACTACATCGCTTTTATAGGTATCAATATTTCTAGATAAGTTATCAAGGAACTCTAGATTACTCCAAAAATCATCACCATCAACAAAGAGTATAAACTCACCTTTAGAGTGTTTAATTCCAGTATTTCTAGCTGCAGATAATCCCCCATTGTCTTGATGAATTGTCCTTACCATTTTGTATTTAGAAGCTAACTTATCGCAAAGTTCTCCCGTCACGCCATCTGTAGAACCATCATCAATAATAAGGATTTCATAGTCTGATGCTTGAAATTTCTGATTTGCTAAGCTAGTAATACACTCTGATAAGTAATCTGCAACATTATAAGCAGCTACTACAATTGAAAATTTCATATTATTTTTTCTTTCTAAAAATAGTATAAGGACTCGTAATAAAATAAATTACTAACGATACAATTAACCATGAAATCATAGCACATAAAAATGATAGTGAGGCACCTAATATTTCATATTTCAACACAAGTGTTCTTGCAGTCATTATCGAAACTAAGTAACCAACTACAAAAGAAATGATTAAATAGTGTTGTTTTCTAAATACTGTTAGAATATTATCACACACAGTTGAGAAGGTACTAGCAACACCACCCATCAATAAAATTAAAAAGCTACTTTGATACTGTTTCAAATCTGTTCCATAAACTATATCTAATGCTGGAATAGCAATGAAAGCTCCAACTATATAGATGAGTGTACATGTACCTAATAAAATACGAAATAGATTATTTTTATACGTAATAAAATGAGAAATTTTTTTTTCTTCAAGAAACACTGCAAGTTGTGTAATCATTGGTCTTAGAAAAATAATCATTAAATTCATTGCAAATATAGGCGTAAATAAAATACTAAAGTCTCTTTGAACACCATTGCCAATTAATCCCTTATTATAAATATCATTTAAAGCATACTTTGGTTGATTGTAAATTGAAACTAATAGAAATGCATTAATAAACAATGGTAGACAATCTTTAAATACATTAATGACTTTGCGCAGTTTTACATTTCTGATGTTTAAAGTATGGAATAATCTTGAATTAGGATAATCAAATAAGGCAATAAAAATGAATGAGCTTATTGTTTGCAATATTACTGACCACAAGAGACTTTTTGAAATAAGAAGAACTAGAGCAAATACAACAGTAGAGATTGTATTTCTCAAAAACAATGATTTACCCGCAATATCTAATCGTTCTCTTTGTTGAAATAACCCTTGAAAAACGTCTGATAGAGCTTCACTCACTCGGAAAAAAGAAACCCAAAATATTATACCTATATTTGCGTGTGTATTAGGGTTTAAAATGATATAACCAATCAAGAGTAGAACCATTAAAATATTTGAAACTATTCTAGCCATCAAATAATTATCAAATGAATACTTTTCTTTGATATCTGTCGCCTGAAAATCTCTTACTTGAAAACTAGCTACAATTACAAACAAATTAGCAATAGCGTATGCAAAACTATAAATGTCTGCTGAAGCACTATCTAAAATACGAGTAACAATAAAAAGAAGGATTACGGAAACAGCTGCGGAAGACATACTACCAAGTATATTCCAGAAAAAAACTTTTTGGGGAGTTACATTTTTCAAGTACTTTACTCTCTTTCGATTAACAATATTCCACTTATTATATCATAAGATTTTTAGAGGAATGGAAAACATAATTACCTATAATATCTCTCTTTAAGTAGCATTTTAAGCTTCTAAGAAATTACTACTGATTAGTCATTAGAATTTTGTGCTTTTACATACTGCCTCATTATTAATCGTGCTATCCATTTAGGCCAGAAAATTTCAAACGTCTCTAAATCTTCTTTCGAACGAGTGTTATCACTAATTGTTTTAGAAGTCTCAGATTCTTGATGAATACGATGACACATTAGCCCCTTCGGAACAAAAGAAAAGGAACCATTCATATTACCAATTTTATACCAAGCAATCCAATCTAGATTCCCTTTCAAATTCTCATCAAATTGAAAACCTTTAAGTTTCTCAAGATTATAGGTCACAGCAGGACAACATATAGCATTCCCAAATGCTAGAATTCGTCTTCTCCAAATTTTATTTGAGGATAATATATTTATTGCTTTCAACATGAAGGTTTTGATTTTCAAATTTGTTGTTTTAGCAATTTTTTGTCCATCTTTTTCCTCAAAGTAATCAGAATAAATAATTAGAGAATCTGGTACTTTACTTGCCTTCTCCATAATTTCTAGGGAGTAAGCAGGAAGATAGTAATCGTCTTGATGAGCAATGGTAGCATACTTCGTTTTAACGAAGGAAAGTGCATTGTTCCAATCTTTCCCTATTCCCCCTCCTACTTTAGAGTGGTAAGGAATATTATATTTCAAGCACAAGTTTTCAATATAATCACTAGGAGTCGACGTATACAAAATCACCTGAGATTTCAACTCTTGATTTACTAATGATAAAATACATTCCTCTAGGAATGGGCTATCTCCATAAGCACAGATAACAAATGTATGTTGATTTTTTAAACTCATTTATTTATCTTTTCCTCTCAAGGCAATTGTTTGAACTAAGTTTTTAAACTTTGTATCAAGTTTAGACAAGCGAACTGTTAATTGATATTGATTAATTAGTAGAAGGAAAATGATAAAAAGGAAAATAAAGTTTACCGCCGAAACAATTCCTAATGCTCTCGCAATTATCTCAGCTAATTTTGGAAAGACACTAAATACAAGTAAAACTAGTGAAAAGAAAATCCAAAATAGTGAGTCATTAATTTGGACTTGAGATTTTCGAATCCCTCTAAGAATAAAGGTAACGGTTGCTAGAGATACAAAAATTAGAACAATTTGAAACCAAATAGTCATGGCATCTAGCCTCGCTTTCTAAAGTTTTGAATGAGTAGGATTGACACAAACATGTGTGTCATATATTTGATAGAACGAGAAAGGGTCAAATAACTTTCTCCCGCTTGTCTATCTTCCATTCTAACTTGCGCTTCCGCAACTTTTACACCATTACGGATGAGATAAGAAACGGTATCTGGCTCTGGACCATAGTTAATATTGAGTGCAAACTCTTTAATTAAATCTTCTGAGAACATTCTCATTCCTGAAGTTGGGTCCTTAATTGTCTTACCTGTGGTAAGTTTGATAGCTGAACTAATTAAGATATTACCTAACATTCGTAAAGAATTTGGTCGTTTCTCTGTAACAAATCGAGAACCAATAACTAGATCAAAGCCATCATTGATTTTCTCTTCCAAACTTTGAATATATTCAGGTAAATGTTGACCATCTGCATCAAATTGAACCGCTTTTTTATAACCATGCTCATATGCATATCTTAAACCTGTTTGAAAAGCCCCAGCAAGACCGAGATTCACTGGCAAATCGACTATATTGTAATGATTGTGATGGCAAATTTGTGAAGTCTTGTCACGTGAACCGTCATTTATAATAACGTAGTCATATTGAGGATAATTTTGAATGATGTTGTTAACAACATTTTCAATTGAGCCTTCTTCGTTATAGGCTGGGATAATAATGAGTAAATCTGACATCTTTATACGTAGTTTCTCCTGAAAACCCTATTAAAAAGGTCAGTCAAATATATTTCAGATTAATTCAACTGACCTTGGTTTTTATTTCACTTCTTGTTTGTAAAACTCTTTCAAAGCATCTTGCCATGTTGGGATGACAAATCCAGTAGCCTTAGCCTTAGCCAAACTCATTGTTGAGTTAAGAGGGCGTTTAGCTTTAGCTGGGAATTGACTTGAATCTACAGGCTTCACTTCAACATCAGTCTCTTTGAGGATTTCAACCGCAAAGTCGTACCAAGTTGTATCTTCTGCTGCATCATTTGACAGGTGATAGTAACCGTATTCCTTCCGGTTTTCAGCCAAATAAGTCATAAACTCTGCCAATGTACGTGTCCAAGTTGGACGACCATGTTGGTCATTAACAACTGTAAGTGTCTTATGAGTCTTGGCAAGATTTTGCATGGTGAAGACAAAGTTCTTACCATAGTTACCGAACACCCAAGCTGTACGGATAATGTAGTAGCTTGAAACATGTTTTTCAACTAACTCTTCACCCATACGTTTTGTACGACCGTACTCTGTCTGTGGATCTGGTTTGTCATCAACTTCCCACTCTTGACCGACTGGTTTTTCACCATCGAAAACGTAGTCTGTTGAAATATAAACTAGCGTTGCACCATGTTTTTCAGCAGCCTTAGCGACATTTTCAGTACCTGTCACGTTGATAGCATAGTCAAGCTCTTTACCTTCATCTTCAGCAGCATCAACAGCTGTGTAAGCAGCACAGTGATAAACCAAGGTTGGTTTTACTTCCGCAAAAACTTCATCTACTTTGGCAGCATCTGTGATGTCCATTTCTGCCACATCTACTGCTACATATTCTTCGTTACGTTCATCAAGAAGGTGACGAAGCTCACTTCCGAGTTGGCCATTTGCACCTGTTACTAGAATCATATTTTTCTCCTTGTAATTCAATAATATCAATTTCATTTTAACAAAAAAAGCAGAAAAAATCTGCTTTCATCGTTTTTCTATACTTAAATGATTCACAAGTTATCTCACTAAGAGCAATTATAATTTCCTACATCTATTAGATGTCACTACTAAAATAGCAAATAAACATAACCAAGAGAATATTTCAATTAAATATCCTAAAAATTGTAAAAAAGTTTTATGGTAAGAAATAGAAATATGCCCAGGTTTCTTAAGCTCTAAATAAACCTTACCATCATTTAAAACTTTTTGATCCTCATTGGGTTTCCTTAGTTTTCGATTTTCTTGAATTTCTTGAACGCTAAATGGACGAGTTTCCATCATAGCTTTAGAACCAGAGCCACCTTTCGAATACTCTACTTGGTAGCCTTTATACCAGATTAAGGGAACAATGACACTATTTTTATTCTTATTATTTTTAAAATTAACATCAAATTCTAGGAGGTTATAGCTCTTCTTAACATTAGAAATAGATACTCCCTCATTAGTCATAAATTCTGAGAATTGAGGACTACGGACATGTACATTATCAACATCTATATTATAGTACTCATCGCCACTAGTATCAATGAAAATCGATTTATCACCCATATAGACTGTTTTTAGCATTTCTTCACTGAGTTTATTTTCATCTTCCATTTGTCTATATGTATTAGATGAAATAGAATACTGAGGTAAAACTCGGCTAAAATAAAACGTTAAACTAGTGATACACATAAGAAAAAGTAGGAAACCTTTTCTATTAACAAAGGCTAAAAACAATATAAATATAAATGGTATGAAAAACAATAATCGCCCTGAATATTGCATGCTTCCTAAGAAAGTCTGTTTCAAAATAGAATTCCATGGTAAAACACTAGTAGCAGAAATATACAGAATCCAACAGCTTAAGAAAAGTGTTTTGCTTAAAGAAGTTATATGTCGATGCAGTACTACAACTATAAGAGTTGAGAAAATCATCCCAATACTTATTATTTGATGAATTGGCCATTCCAATGGAGTGAATGGTTTATAAAATCCTGATTTATCTGATTGAAACGGATAAGGTACAGAAAAAGTATCATTTACATTGACTGGAAAATTTCTTCCTAACCATGAAAAGAGGAAGTGTTGAGATGATACTTGTTCAACATATTGAAAGATATACCCTGCCGATAGAAATAGTGCAATCAAAACCGACAGCCCGAAAGAAACTAACTTTTTCATTGTTAACTTTTTGTAATTTAACAGCAAAAAGATAAATGAAAAGATTGCCAATATTATCGTAGATAGTATATGAGTTTGAATTAATAATGCTATTACAACACCTAAATATATTGGATTTCTTTTGTTTATGAAAAGTACTCGATAGACTGAATAAAAAAGCAGAGAAACTAGCGGAATCACCATCGTCATACCATATCCAAATAGTGTGTAGTAACAAGGAACAGTAATTGCGGTGATAACACCTAACATTTTATTCTTCGAAATTTTTGTAATCACAAAATAAACAGTGATTAACGTAAAGAAAATAATTAGTAGGGCAAAAATAGAATAGGATAAATTACCATTTTTTGTAGCTATATATAGCAATGCTGAAGGATAAAATTGCCAATTTCCATAAAACATGGGAGAAGCATATCCTGTTCCATAGGCATATATGTAGTTCAGATTCGGAAGGAAATCCCAATTTCTTATAGATTCCGCAAGCCCTACAATTCTAGATAAATGAAAAACATAATCATATGTTCGACTTTGAAAATTAATTACGTTAAAAGATACGAATGTGAAAAATATTGAATAAATAGTTAAAAATAGATAGTAAACTCTGTCACTAATTAAATTACATAAATTATTGATTGATTCAATTTTCGCTCGAAATCGTCTTACATACTTCAGATTAGCTAGTTTATCAATAGACACATCAATATTATCATAGAAACCAGACAATAATTTTTTAAGAACCCTAGTCATCACTTTTCTCTTTCACTATATACACTGGCCGTTTCTTGGTTTCTAGGAAAATCTTTGAGATGTAGTTCCCGATGATTCCCAAGGCTAAGAGTTGGATTCCTCCGATAAAGAGGATGATTGAGACGAGGCTTGCCCAGCCTGCAACACTCCCACCTATAGTTAGTTTTCGGATAACGACAAAGACAATTCCAACCAAGGAGATTAAGAATGAGAAGGTTCCTGCCCATGTGGCAAGCTTCAAGGGTACTTCTGAGAAGTTGATAAAACCATCAAGTGAGTAACTCAATAGGCTCCAGAAAGACCATGAAGTCTCTCCCGCCACACGTTCACGATTTTCATAAGAGACATA